>JAUVAE010000096.1 GCA_030591905.1 Candidatus Komeilibacteria bacterium | reverse complement strand
GCTAGCAATTTTTATTACAGTAAAGAAGCTAAGAACCTAACATTAGCTGAAGCAACCTATTTAACTAGCTTGATCCAATTGCCAAATTATTTATCTCCTTTTGGTAATCATTTAGAAGATTTGGAAAGTAGAAAAAACTGGATTCTTTCACGAATAAAAACCCTTGATTATTGCTCAAATGAAGAAGTGGAAAAAGCCAAAGAAGAAAAAGTAATTTTTACACCGCCAAAGGTTGGCTTTAGAGCGCCTCATTTTGTAATGTATGTCCGAAGTCTTCTTTATGAAAAATTCAGTGAAGAAGAATTGGAAAAGGGCGGATACACTATTATTACAAGTTTAGATATGCGTCTTCAAAATTTAGCAGAGGAATTGGTGGAAAAATACGGAAATCTTAATGAAAAGAATGTAGGAGTAAAAAATCTAAGTCTTTTAGCTGAAGATCCAAAAACCGGCCAAATATTAGCAATGGTAGGATCACGCGATTATTGGAACTTAGAAGCTGAAGGAAATGTAAATACTACTTTGAGTATTCGCCAACCAGGATCCTCTTTTAAGCCAATTGTTTATGCCACAGTTTTTAAAAAAGGGTTCCTGCCCGAAAGTATTATTTTTGATACTGCCATAGACGGTAAAATAGCCAATTTTTCTACTGATCCGCAGAATCCTTATTTAGTCCGAAACTATGATGAAAAAACCAGAGGACCTGTTACTTTTAGGCAAGCTCTTGCCCAATCTTTAAATATTCCGTCAGTAAAAATCTTATATTTAGCTGGTATAAAAGATTCCATTAAAACAGCCCAAGATTTTGGTATCACAACTTTTAATGATCCGCCAGAACATTATGGATTAAGTTTAGTTTTAGGTGGAGGAGGCGTAAAACTGATTGAAATGGTCCATGCATATACTGTTTTTAACCAAGAGGGAATTCATCATCCACAGATAAGCATTTTGGAAATAAAAGATAAAAATAACCAAACAATTGAAGAATTCTCTATAAAAAATAAAGTTGTTTTAGATTCACAAATAGCCCGCATTATTAATAGCATCCTATCAGATAATAGCGCGAGAGCCCCCACATTTGGATGGAATAATCCATTACATTTTTCTAATTTTCAAGTAGCGGCAAAAACTGGAACAGATTCTGAATATCGGGACGCATGGACAATCGGATACACTACATCATTAGTCAGTGGGGTTTGGGCTGGAAATAATGATAGATCTGTAGTTAGTGAAACAGGAGCGCCAGGATCTATGCTAGCAGCTCCTTGCTGGCATGAATTTATGGAAAAATCAATAGAATTTTATCCGCCAACCAATTTTATTGAACCACTCCCATATACCAATGACCAAGCAATTAAAAATTCTATCCCAATGCTTAATGGAAATTATATAAATACAAAAGAATATAAAAACATTCAAACTGAAGAAATTATAAGTATTAATGAAATTCATAATATTCTTTATTATGTTAATAAAGACAATCTTCTTGAATCTCCGCTTATTAACCCATTAAGTAATGCTCAGTTTTGGAATTGGGAAATTCCAGTACTTTTATGGGCGCAAAAAAATATTATTAATTTCAGTGAAGAATATAATAGGTATTTAGGCGCTGATTATATTTCTATTGATACCAATACTACACAAACAACAATAGATTTTCCTGATGTCCCTAAAATTGAATTTATTGCGCCTAAAAATGGTGATTTTGTTAATACTGATATAGACTTAAGCGTTAGAATTAATAGCTCTATTGAAATAATAAATACTCAAATTTATCTTAATAAAATACTACTTGGGGAATTAAGTAAAATAAACATGGATGACATAGATATAGATAATGATATTTATTCTTATAAAATTAATTTTGATAATCTAATTGATCAAAATGAAATAAAAATTGAAGCCATTGATAGCTTCAATCAAAAAATCGCAGCGTCAATAATTATCTTTAAATAATCATCTAAGTAAAATAAGTAAAATTATTCATCCAATTTTATAAAAGATTTTATCAATTTTCACTTTAGGAATTCTTTTTTTGAGATAAATTCTTAATTGCGATTCTTCTAATCGTAATTCTGATGAAATAACAGCCCTGCAAGATTTAATTATTAATATCCCTTGCTTTAAAGAACTGGCCCTAACCATATCCGAGGACCAGTTTTTTTTCTCTTTAAAATACTGGTTTATTACATCCAGCGCTTTCTGCCCCTGAAAAAAACTTTTAAATCTCTTGGTGTTTGACCAACCATTTAATGCTTGTTGAATAGATATAAAGGCCATAAATAAAATCCGCGTCAAATTTTAATTGGCATTAAAATATAGGAAAAATTATTATCAGATTTTCCACGAACTAAAACTGGATTAGTCTCTTTATTTAATTTAATAATAATTTCGTCTTCTTTAATTGAATGTAATCCATCCAATAAAAAATGATAATTAAAA
Organism: Candidatus Komeilibacteria bacterium; assembly: GCA_030591905.1. GTDB lineage: Bacteria > Patescibacteriota > Patescibacteriia > UBA1558 > S5-K13 > JAIOTH01. Next base: position 822 of record JAUVAE010000096.1, on the reverse strand, counting down.
CTAATCTTTAATGGATTGCCATTTATATCTTTTGGGATAAGAACTGTATGGCTTTTTCCTAAAGAAGGATCTTGAGCCTCAATGACAACCTCCTTTTTTGATGGATTAAAATCAAACATAATATCATTTATTCTTCCGCTAAATAAACCAACGATTTTCACAGCTTCAATTAATTTCTTTCTATTTAAAATTGTTTGATTTTCAAAATCAGACGGTATTATTGAGGAATATTTTGGATATTCAGCATTAATAAGTCTGGATATTAAACGAATATTATTTAATGAAAATTGGACTTGATTAGATTCTGGTGAAATCTTTATTACATTACTAACTTCTTCTAATTCCTCTTGAACAATTCTTAAAACTTCCTGCGCCGTCCTTAATGGAATTATCATTTCTAAATCATTTTTTATATTAGTTTTAATTTCCTTGGATAAAATATTCTTTTCTGCTAAACGAAAACTATCAGTACCAACTAATTTCAAAATGCTTTTTGAGGCGCTGTTTTCTAATTTAAATAAAACTCCATTCAACTCTGGTTTTGGAGAAGTATAACCAACGCTCGGAATTATTTGTTCTAACGCCTCTTCAAAATCTCTTTTTTCTATTTCTATATATTTCTCCGTCTTTGTTTCTGGAATGATTGGAAATTCATCAGGATTTATTCCCTGAAATGTTGTATTATAATTCCCGCTTTTTACTGATAAAACATTCTTGTTTTCTTCAATAGTAATTTTTTCTTCTGATAAATTATTTAAAAACATAGAAAAAGTTTTTGCTGGAATAATAAATTTTCCTTCTTTTTCTACTTTTCCTGTAATG
>JAUVAE010000005.1 GCA_030591905.1 Candidatus Komeilibacteria bacterium | reverse complement strand
TCAGAGTCATGTAATAATTTATATGGGAGTACTTATGAAGATTATTGTGGCATAAATGTTGATTCTTCTTTGGAATTTAATTTTGATGGTGATGATATTAATAGTGAAATAGTTCAAGATAATTCAGGATATAATAATAATGGTACCTTATTTAATTTTGATATATCTAATATTAGAAATGGTGGTAAGAATCGAACTAGTGGTCTAGCTACTCGAGATTCAAATTTTGACAATTCTTTATATTTTAATGGGATTAATAATTATATTGAAATAGAAAGTTTCGATCCAGGAAAAGAATTTACGATTGCTTGGTGGGCTAAAGCGCCAGAAAAGACAGCAAATGAGGGCTTGTTCCATTTAGGTTCGCAGGGTGTTAATATTGTTGGCGTGGGAGGAGTTGATTTAAATTGGAGCATATTAGGATCTAATACAATAACTATTGAGAATGTATTTTTATGGGATGATAATTGGCATCATTACACCTTAACTAGAGAGAATAATGATGTTAGGGCTTATCGAGATGGGTCTTATATTAATGAGGCAGATTTTATTAGCAATATTGGACAAGATTTTAAGAAAATCGGATATAGTGTTTGTGATGGTTGTGGAGGAGCTATGCATTTTGAAGGTGAATTAGATAATATTAGTATTTTTAAAGTAGTTTTGAGTGAAGATCAAATTGAACATAATTTATTTCATAATTCTAACTATTTATTAAATATTGAAGATGGTACGGGAAAAATAAATGGATGGATCTGGTCAAACGGAATAGGATGGATATGTTTTGGAGATACTTGTAGCGGTTTGGCTCCTGATAATAGCGTCCCAGATGCTAAATTGTATTGGTCTTCCCAAGGAGGAGAAGTATATCCCCATATGATTACCGGCTGGGCTAATGCAGTTGCTTTTGATGATATTGGATGGATGTCATTGCAGAGTGGAGATATTATAATTGCTAATTATGATAAGTATGATAATTGTATTAGTTGTAGTTTCAGAGATGAGGAGAATGGACTTGTTATGTATTTAAAAATGGATGAAGATGATAGTTTAACAGCTAGTGATTCATCTGGTTTTGGAAATAGTGGTAGCCTTAAGCAATTTGAAGATCCAATATGGATGGATGACGGTAAAATAAATAATTGTTTGAGTTTTGATGGAATAAATGATTATGTAGAAATAGATGTTATTACAAATCCAGAATTAAAAATAGCTTATAATGATTTTTCAGTTGAAGCATGGATAAAAAATGAGAAATTAGAACATTCATCACCGACTCATTTATCAATAATAAGTGCTAAAGTTGATGAAGAGTGGGAATTATATTTTGACTCAGAGAATAATGAATTAATATTTAATATTTTTGAAGTATCTGTTAAAGGGTCAGTTACAAGTATCAATGATTGGACCCATGTCATAGTTACAGTTAATAGAAATGGTAATTTGGAAATGTATATTAATGATGTGAGAGATGTTGGCGATAGTATTTCAGATTTTTCTGGTGAATCTATTGATAATGATCAATTTTTTATTGGAACAGATGGTTTGGGGTTTTTTTGGGATGATAAAATAGATATAGTAAGAATATATACTCGGGTTTTAAATAGGGATGAGATTTCTCACAATTATGAATTTCCAGAAAAGAAATTTTGTTCAGCTTGTTTAGAAGAAATTCTTGATACAGTAGTCACTACCAATATTTGCTATGGATGTGAAAGGTGTGAACTTGAAAATGGCATAACAAACTGTGACTTATGTTCTAGTTGTCGGGAGTATGGTTTAGTATTTGATGCTGATACAGCAAATATAAAAGGATTTGCTTGGGGAGGAAATTCCGTTAGCGATGAACTTGTTGGGCTAGGATGGTTTAAATTTTCTCCAAGTGCCGGAGCGGGGTTATATCGTTCATATGTGTCTTCAAAATATGGTAATATTTATAGTAAAACAAATATAGGTTCCGATTATACAGTTGTTCCCCCAGAAGGCTATTTTAATGCAACTTATATGATTCAAGCTAATGGTCATATAATGAATTGGGTAAGTACTTTATATGAATCTGACGAGGCTTGGCATATGTCTTCCGATAGTGGTAATCCTTTAAATTATGAGTATCCCAAATTAGAAAATGATTATGGTAATATTTTGGGTAATTTAGATTATAATGGTTTAATAAATGGAATATATGGTGAAGTTATATTAGCAGTTCCTGACGATGGGGGGGTTAGCTATGATGTTTGTTTAGATAATAAGATATATTTTATTGAAGGAGCAGATGTTATTATAGAAGAAAGGCTGGAGGGTATAGCTTATAATTTTCAAAATTGTCTTAATGGTGGTGCAGGAACTATAATAATTGATGGAAATTTAACTATCAAAGGTGACATTAAGTATGAGGCGGGGACATTTAGCGGTAGTAGTAATCAATTAGCATCAGTTGCTTGGATAATTAAAGGAGATTTGAAGATAGATCCAGGAGTTACAGAATTAGCCGGGACTTTTATTGTTTTAGGTGAAGATGGAGTAGAATGTGGTTATGATTTGGAAAATCCACAAGAGAGATGCGGAGCAATATTTACTTGTGATGGAGAAGAGAGCGAATGTGGAAATCGTTTAAGAGTTTCTGGGCAATTTTTAGCAAAAAATTTCCGATTTCAAAGAACTTTTAGAAGCTTAGATCAATATAGAGAAGCAGCAGAAGATATTATATATGATGGTAGAAACGTAATTAATCCCGCACCAGGTTTAGGAGATATTTTAAAAACTTTACCAACCTGGAATCAAATAGCACCTTATTAGTTGAATTATTAATTTTTAAGTTTTAATTTTAAGTTTTAATTTTACCCTGTTAAATGGTATTTTGAAAAAATAATTTAATAGGGTTAATATCTAATTAAATAGTTATAAATTGAAATTTGTAATTTAAAATTAAGAATTATTTAGATGGATTTATTTAATAAAAAAAAGCAAGATTTTTTAGGAGTTGATATTGGAACTTCAAGTATTAAAATTGTTCAATTAGCACGAGAAGGAAATAAGGCTAAACTTATTACTTATGGGATGGTTGATGTTGATGCTGATATTATTAGAAATAAGACTCCAGAGACAATTAAATTAATAACGCAAGCTTTAGAAAAGCTTATAGAAAAATCAAGAGTTTCTACAAAAATGTGTTCAACTGCTCTGCCAACATTTTCGGTATTTAGTTCGGTAATAAGTTTGCCTCAAATGACAAAAAGTGATTTAAATTCAGCAGTTAAATGGGAAGCAAAAAAATTCATTCCCTTTCCAATTGAAAACATGATTTTAGATTGGAAAATTATTAATCAGAATGGTAATTCCCAACAAGGAAATCAATTGTCAGACAATTCAGATAATGGAATTGGTTTAAGTAAGATTTTTAATAAGTTTGAAGCTGAAAATAGTAAAGTAAAGCCAGGCAATCAATCGAAAAAAACTGATAATTTTATAAAAACTAAGTCAAAATTTAATAAAATATTATTGACTGCAGCACCAAAAAATTTAGTTAGTGTTTATGTAGAAATATTTAAAGAATTAGGATTAAATTTATTTAGTTTGGAAGTTGAGTCTTTTGCTATGACTAGGGCATTAATAAATGATGAAAATGCATCTGCTATGATAGTAGATATAGGTTCGGTTACAACAGACGTATGTGTTATAGAAAATGGATTACCAATTTTAAATAGGAGTATAGAAGTGGGTGGTAATATGATGACAGAAAGTATAGCCAAGAGTTTAAACATAAGTTTTGACAGAGCTGAACAGTTTAAACAAGATTTTGGTTTGACGATGACTAACGAAGAAATGAATAATATTCCCAAGACCATTGAAGAAACATTATCTCCGATGGTTAATGAAATAAAGTATGTCTTTGATTTATATAGAAAACAAGGAAATAAAAAAATAGATAAGGTTATTTTATCGGGTGGTTCTGCCTATTTACCTAGCTTAGTTGATTATCTAACTAAAGTATTAAATGTTAGTGTGCATATTGGAGATGCTTGGTATAAAGTTATGTATCCCAAAGAACTAAAGCCAGTTCTGGATGAAGTAGGACCAAGATTTTCAGTGGCAGTAGGATTGGCTCTAAGAGGGATAATGTAAACAAGAATTATGTATTATGTATAAGGTATTATAAGTATAATGATTTAGAATAATACTAGGTTATGATATAATAGAGATATTAATTACTAAACTATTAAATTGTGAGATTACTTAAGAGTTTATTTAAGAATTATGTCGGATATTAATTTATTACCAGAGGATTTAAAAAAGAATCGAAAAAAAACTTTAGAAAATAGAGGAGATTTTGATTTAAACGAAATTGAATTTACAGAAGGTGAAAAATTAAAGAAAGATATAGAAATTAAAGCTAGAATGTCTGCTGGAAAGAAGGTAGGAAAATGGTTTAGACCAAAGATTAATGATAAATTGAAATTTAAGAAAAATTATAATAAAATTAATAATACAAATTTTGTTTCAAAAGTAGATAGTAAAAAAAGTAAATTTCAAAAACAATCAAAACCTAAAAAAGATTTTAATAATTTTAAAAAAGTAAATAAAGAGATAAACAATAAACAAAAAAAGAATAATATTTTAAATTCACCTATTAAATCTAAAGTTAATAATCAAAAAATTGATAAAACAAAAAAAACTAATACTAGTTTTAAAAATTTAATTAATAATTTTCAAAATAAATTTAAGAAAAAAAAGACTGAGGAAGAAAAAAAAGATAAAAGTCTTGATGTTAATTTATTACCCTTTGGGTCTAATGTTCCCACTAGTAGAAGGATTATTTCTGTATTAATTATTGCTTTTATATTGTCTGGCTCTTTAATTTTTATTATTTATTTTGGTTATTATCTCTACAAAGAAGAAGTAATGAAGAATTACAGTAATTTGGAGAATGAATTAACGATTCATATGGAGGATATTAGAAAATATGATAATTTAATGTCTGAAATTACTTCTTGGCAAGAAAAGGTAGATGAAATAGAAGATTTATTAAATAAACATGTTTATTGGACTAAGTTTTTTGATAAATTAGAAGAAAATACATTGCCAGATGTTCAATTCGTTGGTTTTGCGGGTAGTATTGATGGATCTATTATTATTCAGGCAATTGCGCCAGATTATCAAACAGTTTCAAAACAGTGGATACGTTTACAGGGTGCCGACGATTTTATAAAAGAAGTTATAATAACAGGAGCTGCAATGTCTTATTCTGGAGAGGGAAATGATCCTAATATTATCTTTTCGTTGACATTAGATTTTGTTGATGATCTTTTTTATAAAGAATAATTTTATTCACCCTGTTAAATAATTTTAAATTTAACTTATATATTAGATTTACATTTTATAACCAGGGAAAGATAAGAAATTTTATATAGAGTAAATATATGTTGGAAAATAATAAAGAGCAATTGGGAAAGAAAAAAATAGAAGAAACAAAAATAAAGATTCATGATTTTAAAAGAGTTTCTAATTCTTCTGTTTTTATTTATAAACATTTTAAATTTATTATATTTTTAGAGGTATTGTTAATTTTGATTATGGGTTACTTATTTATCATTCGGACAGAATTATTGGAAATAGAGAATTATAATAATTTAGTTTTAGAAAAACAAGAATAATTAGAAAAAATAAAAGAGTATAGGGATGATTTTTTGGAATTTAAAGAACAATATAATATTATAGAGAAGGAAGTAGAAAGGGATATTAATAAATTATATGATATTTTACCCCCTAAAGAGAATTTACCTGATATTATGGCTCAAATAGAGGCCTTAGTTAATAATCATGGTTTTGTGCTTGGTTCAATTGATATATCTTCAAAAAAGAGTGATGCTCTAGATAAGAATAATTTACCATTAATTATATCAGGGGAAGTTATAAAAACTAGTTTAATAAAAGAAGTTGATATTAATGTTTTTATATTCGATAAAGATGGTGGCTATGAAAGGGTTAAAGAGTTATTAGATGCCTTTGAACGTCATATTAGGTTTATTGACATTATTTCTTTTGGTTTTGAAGTGGAGATGAAGACATATTCTATTATATTAAAAACATATTATTTAAATTATGAAGAATAAATTAATTGATAAAAAAATGATATTCCTATTTCTAATAATGATAGTTATGGTAGTTTTTATGATTAGTTTTTTAAATAAACAAAAGGGGAATTTACCAGAGGAATTAGATATTGGAATTGGAAGTAGGTTAGATATGCTAGATAGGAAACAAAAAGAGATTAATAATCTTTTAAACAATGGTGGAATATTTAGCGATGGATTGCAGGAAATTTTTAAAAAATTAGATCTGATATCTTATATAGATTTACCATTAGAGATAGGTTCTCAACGTAATGATTATCCATTTGGTAATAAAGCAGATTCAGAATAATTTAATTTTAATAGTTTGTGGGTTATTCTAAAATAGATAGCGCATAATTTATCAGAAATAATATATGAAATCAGATTATAATAGTAAAGTTTTACAGGTAATTAAAGAAAAAAAATTATTAGATAATGATAATTTTGATTATATAGTAAAAAAAATAAAAGATGATAAATCTTTGAATATAGATGGAGTTATAAAAAATACTCATATTATAGATCCTGAGGAATATGCTCAAATAAAATCAGATATAATAGGTATTCCTTATAAAAATTTGATTGATGAGGAAATTGATAAAAAAGTTTTAAAATTATTACCAGTAAATCTGTCAAAAAATTACAAGATGGTGATTTTTAAAAGGATTGGTAATATATTAAATGTTGGACTTGTTGATCCAGGAGATTTTAGTGCAATAGAAGCAGCAGAATTTTTAGCACATAAGAATAATTGTACTATAAAATATTATTTAATATCAGAAGATAGCTTTAATCATGTTCTTGGTAAAGCAGAAGATATTGTTCAAGAAGTTGGTGAAGTTCTTGATTATGCCAAAGAGAAGTTGGGTAAATCTGAACCTATTGATACTGAAATAGAAGAGGTTAAAATGGATGGTGGGAACTTTGATGAAATTATAAAATCGGCTCCAGTATCTAGAATAGTATCTGTAGTTCTAAAACATGCTGTTGATGGACGCGCTTCAGATGTACATATTGAACCAGTTAATAAGAAATCTGTTATCAGATTTAGAATAGATGGAAAATTACATAATTCAATAATTTTGCCACTTTATATACATAATGCTTTAATTGCTAGAGTCAAGGTTATGGCAAGTATGAAAATTGACGAGACTAGAGTACCTCAGGATGGCAGAATTAGAATAAAAGTAAAGGGAGAAAGAATTGATTTTAGAGTATCAACTTTACCTTTGGTTGATTATGAAAAAGTTGTGATGAGAGTTTTGAGCACCCCTAAAAAGGTTCCAAGTCTTGATGAATTAGGATTTGGTGGTCAATTAAAAGGAGAAATAGAAAAAAATATTAAAAAACCAAATGGTATGATATTAGTTACTGGTCCTACCGGAAGTGGTAAATCTTTTACTTTATTTACATTTTTAAATAAGATAAACTCAGAATCTATAAATATTTCAACTTTAGAAGATCCGGTAGAGTATAATATTGAAGGAGTTAATCAGTCCCAGGTGAGACCGGAAGCAAATTTTACATTTGCCTCAGGTCTAAGATCTTTATTAAGACAGGATCCAGACGTACTTATGGTAGGAGAGATTAGAGATAGTGAAACAGCTGAATTAGCTGTGCATGCTGCCCTAACTGGTCATTTAGTTTTATCTACTCTTCATACTAATGATGCTATTGGCGCCGTACCAAGATTGATTGATATGAAAGTAGAGCCATTTTTATTATCATCAACATTGAATATGATTTTAGCTCAAAGATTAGTAAGAAAAATATGTAATAATTGTAAAGAAGAATTTGACCCCCCAGCCAACTTAAAAGAAAGAGTGAAGAAAAGCATAGATGAATTATCAGAAGCAGCTTTTTATGGAAAGGTTAAAAAAGGTGATAAAATTAAATTTTATCATGGCAAAGGATGCAGTAGATGCGGAGGAACGGGTTATAAAGGACGTACTGCAATTACAGAAACTTTAATTTTTGATAGAAAATTAAAAGATATTGTTGCTAATGGGACTAATATGAAAGATTTTCAGGAAGAACTTGATAGTAGAGGATATGCTAATATGATGCAGGATGGATTAATTAAAGTGTTAAACGGTATTACAACTTTAGAGGAAGTATTGATTGCTACAAAACAAACTTAAAAAGATGAAATAGGTTATATATCATAAATATATATAATTAAAATAGAAAATAATTTATTATGAATAATATTATTAAAACTCCGGATAATTTTACGGGGTCCAAAATTAAGAAAGTATTAATTGTTGAAGATGATTTATTTTTATCTGAGATGTATGCGGCAAAATTGGAATTAGAAGGTTATAAAATTTTGATAGCTACAAACGGGGAAGAAGCTTTAGATAAGATGAGATTGAATAGTCCAGATATTGTTTTACTTGATTTATTAATGCCTAAGAAAGATGGTTTTGAAGTTTTAAGAGAAAAGTTTATTGATTCAGAAATTAAAAATATTCCGGTTATAGTTTTAACTAATTTATCGCAAAAAGAACAGATAAAAAAATGTTATGAATTAGGAGCAAAAGATTTTTTAATTAAAGCCTATTTTGTCCCCGCAGAAGTTATAAAAAAAATAGGAAATTTAATCAATGAATAATTTTAGAAAGTAATCTAGGTTTTTTTATCTTTATTATTAAGTATTTTGTTAATTATTAAATATATGCCAGCAATAGATAAGTTACAATTAAATGAGTTAATTAATCAAGCTATAAAAGATAATGCGGTCGCTATTTATTTTAATATAGGAAATTATCCAGTAATGAAGATACAGGGCACTTTAAAAGATTTAGATGATAGACCAATTTTGACTAAAGAGTTTTTAAATATAGTATCAAATACAATATTACCAGATGAACAGAAAATTGTTTTACAAGAAAAAAAGGAGTTAACCATTGGTTACGATTGGTCTGACAATGTCAGATTAAGTGTTAACTTTTTTTATCAAAAGGATTCATTATCAATAACAATTAAATTAATACCAGTTCTTATAAAGGGTTTAAATGAATTAGGTCTTCCTAGTATTGTAAGTAGTATTGTTGATCTTAATTCTGGTTTAATTATAATTTGTGGTCCTGTTTCTGCTGGTCGTACAACAACAGCGGCAGCGATTATTCAAAATATAAATCAAAAACATGAAAAGAGAGTAATAACTATAGAGGAGCCAATTGAATATCAATTTATTAATAAAAAATCAATAGTTCAACAAAGGGAAATAGGTCGAGATGTTAATTCTTTTATTGATGGATTAACAGACGTTATAGATGAAGATGTTGATTTGGTTTATTTGTCTAAAATAACAAAGACAGAAGAGATGAAACTAGCTTTACAGGTGGCTGCATCTGGAAAATTAGTTATAGCTATAATGGATAGCGATTCAGCAATGGTTGTTCTTAATAGAATATATAGCAGTTTTAAAATAACTGAGAGAGAATGGGCAAAAAGTTTAATTTCAGGAACTTTAAAAATTATTATTAATCAGAGATTAGTTAAAAAGAGCGGTGGTGGACTTATTTCGGTTTCAGAGATATTTACAATGAATTCTTCAGCTAAGTCAATTATAAAATCAGGTAAATTCGATCAGTTAAAATCAGTGATTCAAACTTCTAGGCAAGACGGTATGCAAGATTTAGATAGTTCTTTGGAAGTTCTGGTTAATAAAGGTTTAATTAAACCTGAGGAAGCAAAAAGAGTTATGATGAATCCAGAAAGTTTGTAAATTAGTTTATATACTATAAATTTTTAATTTGGGTAGAAAAAAATAATTTTAAATTTTAAATATTCAATATATTATGTCAACGTTTAATTATAAAGTTTTGAATAAAGAGGGTGAAATAATGGTAGGAGTCGTGGAGGCTCCTAATTCAGATCTTGCTATTGAAGCATTAATAGAAAAAGGACTTAAGGTTGTTGACTTAAATGAAGTTAAGGCTTCTTTAGACTCTGCATTCAAGAGAATTTCATTATTTAATCGAATAAGTAAAAAAGAATTAGTTATTTTTTCTAGACAATTAGCAGTGATGGTCTCAGCCACTGTTCCAATTATTCAATCTTTGAGAATAATTGTTAAACAGACTAAAAATGTAGCTTTTCAAGGGATTATTACTAAAGTTACAGATGATGTTGATGAAGGTTTAAAATTTTCTGAAGCTCTTAAAAAACATTCAATTTTTAGTGGTTTTTTTGTTAATATGATTGCCTCTGGTGAAAGTTCTGGTAGATTAGATGAAGTTTTGGAATATTTAGCCGACGAAGTTGAAAAAAGTTATGATTTACAGTCCAAAATACAAGGAGCAATGATTTATCCGGCTTTTATAATCAGTGGTTTAATTGTTGTAGGAATAGCTATGATGGTTTTTGTCATACCTCAATTAACAGGCATGCTAATAGATTCAGGGCAAGAATTACCGTTTATGACGAAGATATTAGTTTTTGTAAGTGATTTGTTGAAGAATTATTATATTTATCTTTCATTGGGCATAATAGTGCTAGGTGGGGGTTCTTATTACTTTTTTAAAAAGACAAGTGCTGGAATAAAATTATTTAATTTTTTAAAATTAAAACTTCCTGTATTTGGTAAATTATGGCAAATGATTTATTTAGTAAGATTTGCTGGTACTTTATCGAGCTTAGTTAATGCTGGAGTACCTTTAACCAATGCTTTAAAGATTACTTCAGATGTTGTTGATAATTATTATTACAAAAAATTAATTGATGAGGCGATTGATAAGGTAAAGGATGGTTATTCTGTTGCCCATGTTTTTTCTAAAAGTAAAATGTTTCCAAGTATGCTTTCCCAAATGTTAAAAATAGGAGAGAGAACTGGGAGTTTGGGTGATGTTTTGAAAAAATTAGCTGATTTTTATTCTAGAGAAGTAGAAAATATGGTAGCTAATTTAACATCATTATTAGAGCCATTAATTATGGTTGTAATTGGTGTTGCTGTTGGTGGAATGGTAGCTGCTATTATTATGCCGATGTATGACATGGCTAATGCTTTTTGATAATTATATCTTTAGAATGTAATTTATTAGATACTCTTACATTTTTATGGTATAATATTAATAGTGTTGATAACTTAGACTTTTATTAAAGAGTCAGAAAGTTTTTAATATAATTAAATAACAAAAATAATAAATTGTTCTAAATTTATTTTAGGACAGATGAAAGGAAACAAAAATAATGAAAAGAAAAGGTTTCACTTTAATTGAATTGTTGGTAGTTATTGCCATTATTGGTTTACTATCAACTTTAGCTGTAGTTTCTTTAAACTCAGCTCGAGGTAAAGCTAGAGATGCTCAGAAAAAGTCTGATCTTAACGCCATTTCTACGGCCATAGAGCTCTATAATATAGAAGAAAATAACTATACTATATCAGCTGCAGATTGTACTGTTGCCACAACAGTTGTAGAAACTACTGGTAACACAATATGCGATGGTAATAGAATAGAGACAACTAATGATGTTTTATTACAATCAATTCCTGTCCCACCTAGTGATACTTACGTAGCTTTTGTTGGTGCTGATGGATATTGTTTTTCTGTTCTTTTAGAAGATGATACAAATTATTTTAAATGTATTAATGGTTCTTGTTATCTAGATACAACCGCTTGTACAGTTGCTCCATAATGTAAGTTCGATTTATTTGATGAGACCCTATGTTTAACATAGGGTCTTTTTTTAAATAGAAAAATTATCAACTTTTGGTAATGGTAGTTTATTTTATGGTAGAATTTAAAAATTGAGAATGGGTATATAGTAAAAAACTACTCTATCAATGGAGTAGTTTTTGTTATGAAAAGTTTTTAATTTTTTTATTTTCCTCCGAAATTTCCAGTAAAATAATCGTTATTTTGAACAAATTGAAAGAAACCACAACTAAGATCAAAATTTTTAGGATTAGGTCTATCTGTATCAAGAAATTTTTCTAAATCTGTAACTCCTAGTATATAATAATCTCCTAAATCTTCATTGCATTCATTGCCCGGTGTTCCAGAACCAGCCGGGAAAGAACCGTAAAAATAATATTGCCCATTAGCTTCTAGGTTTACTGGATCTACTAAACTGATGTTCATATGTCCATCGACTGAGAGAACTCCTATAAAATCATCAAGATGGTTATAACTATATTCAAAATCGTCACCTCCAACAGTATCTGCTATTGGGTAAAAACCATTTTCAAGATGATACATGCTTATGGCTTTTGTTAAAGCATTTAAATCTGAGTATCTTTTAGTATCACGAGCTTTTTGTCTAGAGCCAGATAAGGTTACAACGGAAAAAGAAACTAAAAATGCAATTATAGAAATAACTACGAGTATTTCTATCAAGGTAAAGCCCCTTTTTTGATTGATTTTCATAATATTTAATTATTTAAATATTCTCTTATATACTGATCTGGTGATTTTATAGGTTTCGCTTGGGGTGTATTAGCTTTGTTATTCATAAATATAATTATTGCTAAAGTCCAAGATATTAGAATAATAAAAATAAGAATATAATTTTTTCTTTTCTTTTTTACTACTTCATTATAATTTTTGGAATTACTACGACTACTTAATTTTTCTTCAATAACATCATCAAAAGTATGACTAAGATCTAACTCTTTTTTATTGTTTTCATTAGGATTATTCATAATTTTAGTTAATTATCATTATCTTAAGTAAATTATAACATACTTGTTTTTTAAAGTAAAAAATCATTTGGATAATGATTTTTATATAAACTATTTTGTAGTATAATAAAAATAAGGGTTAGTAATTGTATTAAAAAAGATAATTAATATTAAATATGAAAAATAAGAAAGGTTTCACTTTAATTGAATTATTAGTAGTTATTTCTATTATTGGTATTTTATCAACTTTGTCAGTGGTTTCTTTAAGGTCAGCCCGGGGCAAGGCTAGAGATGCTGTTAAAAAATCTGATCTTAATGCTATTTCTACGGCTATAGAACTTTATAATATAGAAGAGAGTAATTATGATATATTCGATGTAAATTGTGTTGATAGCGATACAACAGTTGTAGAGACTACTGGTAATACAATATGTGATGGTAATAGAATAGAGATAAGTAGTGGAGAAATTTTATTGCAATCAATTCCAGTTGCTCCTAGTGATACTTATATAGCCTTTGTTAGTGCTAATGGATATTGTTTTTCTGTTCTTTTAGAAGATGATGAAACTGTTTTTAAATGTATTAATGGATCTTGTTATTTGGATCCAATAGATGGAGTAGTAATTCAGCATTGTACAATTGCTCCATAAGTTAGATTTGTAATTTATTTAGGTATATTTTTATTTAAATTAAAAAAATCATTTGAATAATGATTTTTTAGTTTTCATCGAGCTTAGCTTCATGGCGGAAGGGAAGGGATTCGAACCCCCGATACGCTTTAAAAACGTATAACAGATTAGCAATCTGTCGCTTTCAGCCACTCAGCCACCCTTCCGTGTTTGAACCTATTAAATAGGTGTTAAAATTATATCTAAGAAACGATTCATTGTCAATTATATAATAAGATTGTATAATTAGAGCATGGTAGATAAAATACAAAACCACGGAAAGACATTAATTAAATGGCATTTTCCTGAATTTGAGCAACCAGAGAGATCTATGTCTTGGTATATTGTTTTATTTATAATATTCGCTGCTTTATTGATTTATTCAATTGTTACATTAAATTTTTTATTTGCAATTATTGTAGTAATGGTGATAGTAATTTTGTTTTTACATCAGAGGAAAGACCCAATTGAATTAGAAATAAAAATAACAGAGGCTGGGATAGAAATAGGTAATAAATTTTATGTTTATAAAGAGTTGGATAAATTTTTTATAATATATGAGCCACCAGAGATATCAAATTTATATATAGAATTTAAAAGTAATTTGAAGCCAGATTTAAGTATTCCTTTAAAAGAACAAAATCCTATTAAAGTAAGAGATATATTAATTGATTTTTTAGCAGAGGATATTGATAAAGAAGATGAGCCTATGTCTGATTTTTTGACAAGATGGTTAAAATTTTAAGTACTTAAGAAAAAATAATTAAAAAGGGGCTGAATTGCCCTTTTTATGTTAGGTTTTTGTAGTTTAATGAATAGAACGTTGGTTTGCGGAATCCAAGATTTAGATTCAATTTTTGGTAAGAGTATTATTTTATAAGTTTATTTTTTATTTCGAACGTATTTATTAAATTTTTTAACCATTTTATGTTTAAAATTTGACATTTTTTTATTTTCGGAATGTGCTAAAGCACTTTTTATTTTATCTTTAGCCGTATTTGTTTTAACAAAATTAAGCCAATTAGAATTTGGTTTTTTTCTGTTTTTGTCAGTTAATATTTCTATAAAATCTCCATTTTTTAATTCTGTATCAACTTTTGACATCTTATCATTTATTTTTACCCCAATGCATTTATTTCCTATTTCAGTA
>JAUVAE010000001.1 GCA_030591905.1 Candidatus Komeilibacteria bacterium | reverse complement strand
GACGAACTTGAATTTAGAAAACTTTTTAAATATCCTCCCTTCTATAATATGTTAAAAATTACAGTAAAAGATAAGGATCAAAAAACCTTAGATCAAAAAACTGATCAGCTTTATACTGAAATTGAAAACATAGTCTCAGATAATATTGAACTAATGCCAATCATTGAACCCCAGATTAAAAAAACATTTTCTTTTTATTTAAAATATATAATGATAAAATATGAAAGTGAAGAAAATATAAAAAAACTCAAAAAAATATTAAATAAAATAGATATTATAGATAAAAATTATTTTAAATTATGAAATTAAATATTGTAACATATCCAAATAAAATACTGAGAACAAAACTTAACGAAGTTAAGGATTTTAATGATTCCCAATTAAATAGAATTATTAAAGAAATGAAAAAAGCCATGATCAAATATGATGGTATTGGATTAGCGGCTAATCAAGTAGGATTAAATATGAGACTTATTGTTGTTAATACTGACCAAGGTCCTCAAGCTTTTATTAATCCTCAGATAAAAAGTAAATCTTTATTAAAACAAAAATTTGATGAAGGTTGTCTTTCCTTTCCAGACATCACTGGTTATATATCTAGATCTAGAAAGATAATTTTACAATATCAAGATCAGAATGGAAATAAGAAAAAACTTAAAGCTAAACAATTAATGGCTACAGTTTTTCAACATGAAATGGATCATATTAATGGTATTATTTTTACAGATAAAATTAAAAAATTTACTACTGGTAAAAATAAATTTAAAAAATTACAAGCTCAGGCTCAAGCTGATGAAAAATAAAAATAAAATAGTTTTTTTCGGTTCTGATGAAAACTCAGCTAAATTATTAACTGAGCTGATTCAAGCTGATTATAATATTGAATTAATAATTACTAAAACTAGTAAAAAAACTGGTCGAGTTAAAAAACAAAATCCAGTTAGAAAAATAGCTGAGCAATCTAATATTAAAATAATTGAAAAGGATAAGCTTAGTGATCTAGAATCAATTGAAATTCTAAAAAACACTCAAGCTAATTTAGCCATTCTCCTCTCTTATGGAACAATGATTCCTCAAGATATTTTAGATTCATTTCCACTCGGAATTATTAATATTCATCCCTCTCTTTTACCTAAATACCGAGGTCCTTCTCCTGTGCAAACAACATTACTAAATGGAGACAAAGAAGCTGGAGTAAGTATTATGTTATTAGCTAAAGAAATGGATGCTGGGCCAATTATAGCTCAGAAAAAAATTACAATTAGCCCTGAAGATGATCATAAAACTTTAAATAATAAATTATTTTCTTTAGGAAATAAGCTATTAATAAATAATCTAGATAAATATATCAATAACGAAATTCAAACTCATCCTCAAGATAATAATCAAGCTACTTATGCTCAGATGATAGAAAAAAAAGACGGACTAATTGACTGGAATAATTCTGCTAAAAATATAAATAATAAAATCAAAGCTTTCTATAATTGGCCCGGGGCTTATACTTATTTTAATAATAAATTATTAAAGATAGTTGAAGCTAAATTCCTAGAAAAAAATACTGAACACCAAACTGCTGAAGTATTTTTAGAAGATGATAAAATAGCTATTCAAACTAAAAACGGACTCCTCTGCCCCCTCATAGTTCAAATTGAAGGAAAACAAAAAATAGATATTAATTCTTTCATCAATGGCTATAAAGATTTTATTGGAACTATTTTAGAATAATCCACTACTTAAATATTTTTCTCCTCTATCAGGTAATATTGTTAATATATTACCTTTTTTTATTGTTTTAGATAATTTAAACGCTCCAAAAATATTTGCGCCTGAACTCATTCCAAGAAATAATCCGTCGCTCTTAGCAACATCTCTCACAATTTGAAAAGCTTCTTTTTTGGAAACCTTCAAAAAATTATCAATTAAATTTGAATTATAAATTTTTCCAAAAAAATCTTTCTTAATATTTTGAATTCCTTGGATTTGATAGCCAGCAGGTGGTAAAATTCCAATAACTTTCATATAAGAATTTTTTTCTTTTAACCTTTTAGCAATACCTACCATTGTTCCCCCAGTTCCAATACCCGCTACAAAATAATCAATCTTTTCTAAATCTTTTAAGATTTCTTCAGCAGTAAAAGTATAATGAGCTTGCATATTATCTAGATTATTAAATTGATCTGCAAACCAATACTTGTTAGGATATTTCTTAACTAAATTTAAAGCAAAATTTAAAGCTCCTTTAGTACCTAAACTAGAATCAGTCAATACTAAATCAGCACCAAAACTCTTAATAATTTTTCTTCTTTCTATACTTGTTCCATTAGACATAATTATTTTTACTCTATAACCTTTATAAGCTCCAATCATACTCAAAGCAATACCCATATTTCCGCTACTAGCTTCTAGAATAATTTTATTCTTATTCAAGTACCCCTTCTGTTCAGCTTGCTTAATCATATTTAAAGCTGCCCTATCTTTAATTGAACCACCGGGATTATTGCCTTCAAATTTAGCATATAAATTAACTTGAGGATTCTTATTTCTTAACTTGATAATTGGTGTTCGACCAATTAATTCTAATATATTATTGTAAATCATATAATTATTTTTATTAATTAAAAAAACAAAAAACTCTCGGCGGTCCCGAGAGTATAAAGATTACGAAAATAAAATCAACAACAACATAATCCACCCGAGACTGCCTCGAGAAGATTGCAACAATTTAAACTTGTTAATCTATATCTCATACTTTTATTCTAATACAATAAATAAATTTGTAAAGTAAATTTACTTTAAAACCATCTCCTGAAAAGTAACTTTCTGATAATCATTTAAATTCATTTTATAATTCTCATAAACCTGAGTGGTGGAGAATATTTTTTTATCTTCTGAATTTAATCCTAAAGATTTAATAGCTTCTTCAATTTTTTCCCAAGATTCTGCTTCAATTTCTAAATAAGTCGGAATCTGAGGCCAAGAATCAATATCAAACTCAATATCGTTTAAAATATAACGAATTCTTTTATTTTCCTGATAAGACTTCTCTATTAATCCAATATTTAATAAAATGTCTGTAGTTTGTTCAAAATCACTAACTGTAATTTCACTCTCTTGCATACTTTGATCATTCTCTCCTTTTTGTCCGGGCTTAACTCTTTTCTTAAAAGCTAAGGTAATCTGATCTCCTTCATCTCTTAATCTTAACCAAGAATGGTTTTTATCTAGTCTCCAATCTGGATAATCAAAAACTCGCCTTTTATAAAGTTTTTCAAAAATTTTCTTTGCACCTGACTCTTCTAATTTTTTAATTAAAGAATCCGAATCAATATCCAGAAACTTAACTTCTATTTCTTCCATAATTTTAAAATAAACTAATTCTTTTTAGTTACTTGAAATCCTAATCTAAATTTTCCGCCTAACATTAATCTAGTTTGGGCTTCTATGGACGGTATAGAACCAAATAAAATCATAGTAATTGGAAATAAGACCCATTGCAAAATCATTAAAGGATATTTTATCCAGGATACATCTTTGGGTTTTGGTGGTAAAAAACCTATATTCAAAAGAGAGATCAGCATAATACCTGCCAAACCAAAATTCATTATTTGTTTTAAAATTTGAGGAGTATTATGAATTAATACATTATAATGAATGGTCGCATCAGCAACCCAAATAGGAAAATAACCTAAAAACAATATTAATATTGGTAAAGTTGCCCAAGTATACACTCCTTCCGTTTGATTCCAAAGATATCTGAATTTCTTTTTCCAAGATACTTTTTTATTTTTAACTAAATTTAACATCATCCAGGGAAAATGTTCTACTCCCCAACCCCATCTTCTTATTTGAATATATTGATTTTTGAATGATGCCCATAAATTACCAATATCTACGGTTTGCATTGAAACTGGAACAAAAATTGGTTGAGCCTGATAATCACCATCAAAATAATTCAAACACTGTAAAAATATTCTAGTATCCTCTGTGACAACACCTTTAGGATGAAAACCAACATTAACTAAGGTATTAAAACTCATACTATGGGAAGAAAATGTAAATAATCTCTCTGATCTAGACATATCAGTTAATAACCAGAAAGTAGTAGAGCTAGCCACAACTCTAACTAAAATATTTGATTTCCAAATATTATTATTAAATAAAACTAAAGGCTGATAAGAGAAATGTTCTGGATTGTCGCTAGATAAATAATAATAAGTCAAAGCATTAAAATAATGTGGGTCTGGCCAAGTTTCAATATCAAACATAGAAATAATCACCTGAGAATAATCAATTCCCCTCTCTTTAAAATACTCGGCCGCTTTCTTCCCAATATGATACATATTAGAACCTTTTCCAGGAATTTCATCAGGCAAATCTTGGGGATGAATAGTTATTAATAAATCCTGAAATCTATCGCCATATTCTGATTTTATTCTATTAGCTATCTGTAAAAAATTATCTTGATCTCTTTCTTCTCCGCCTAAAACAATTACCATCTTATCTTTTGGATAATCTGATTCCAATAACTTATCAAAGGTATCTCGAACTACCTCATAGGGTTCTTTATAGGTTGGCAGAGTTATTAAATGAATATAATTCTGCCAATTAGGAAATTCCTGAACTTTAGCTTGCCAATTAATCCTAGTAGATTTAATATATCTAAGCCAAGAAACTATTAAATAAACAAATAAATACCATATCCTAATAACCCAATAAACATCTAAAATTATTACAAAATAAATTACCCACAAAGATTTGAATATTGACAAAACTACTGCTAAAATAAAAGTTACCCAAATTAATAATCCAGGTATCATTTCATATATTCTTAGTTCTACTCTACCTAATGAATTTTCAGAAACTCTTAAAAATTTTAATAGCCTTATTAGCATAAAAAGTGTAAAAAGTGTAAAATATAGATATAATGTTTTCAAACATCCTAACATTATACTACTGACTTTTAAATAAAAAATCAATAGATTAATAATAAAAAAATGATAAAAAAAGGCTTAAATTATACAAAAAATCTATTTTCTGAAAAAAATAAGAATAATAAATATGCAACTTATTTAGTATTAATAATTACAACTATATTTACTAGAGTTTTATTTGCTACTAAGTATTTGTTTGAATGGGATTCTGTTCAATTAGCCTTAGGGATGAAAAATTTTAGTATTATCAATCACCAGCCCCATCCCCCTGGTTATTTTTTTTATGTTTATTCAGGAAAATTTTTGAATAATATTATTGGAAACGCAAATTATTCCTTAATTATTATTAATATTATTTTTACTATCATAGCTACTATATTATTTTATAATATTGCTTTAAAAATATTTAAAGACCAAAAATTATCAATATTATCAGCTATAATTTTTATAACCAATCCTTTTATATGGTTCCATGGCGAATTTGTTAATATATATATAATAGATGCTTTATTTGCTCTGATCTATTTTTATTTAAGTTATTTAATAATAAAAGAAAATAAAAAAATATTTCCTCTTTTCAGTTTTTTATTTGGAATCGGAATAGGCTTTAGACAAAGTTTAGTTATTTTCTTTGCTCCGCTCTATATATTTACAGCCTATTATTATTTAAAAAGAGAAAAACATTATTTTTATAATATATTATCAAATACAATAATCTTAATTTTAACAACTTTATCGTGGTTAATCCCTACAGCTTATTTATCAGGTGGTTTAAAAGAATTTTTTGAGATTACCAAGGGTCAATATTCTGTATCAACAACAGCAACAGCATTCATTTCTTTATCAAAAATCCAAAGCACATTAAGACAAACTGGAAATACTATAAAATTATTTTTCTATTCTGGTGGAATATTATCAATATTTATAATTTATTCTTTTCTTAAAGGCAAATTAAAATTTCATAAAAAAATTAAATCAATATTCTGGTTTTGGTTCTTGCCCTCTTTTTTATTTTACTCATTAATTCATTTAGGTAAAGCTGGATATATTATGACCATAACTCCTTTAATCTTAATATTAGGAATAGCAGCTATTTATAAGATTAAATCAATCAAACATAAGTATTTAATAATATCAATTGTTATTTTATTCCAGACTATTTGTTTTTTATTCAATATGGAAAATTTAATTAGTAATAAAAAAATATTAATCAATGTCTCTCCTTATAACATCAGCGCTGCTAATTTAAAAAATAATGATTATCGCATCGAACAAATAATAAAAAATCTTCAGCAATACAATCCTGAAGATACCATTATAATCACTGAAGGAGATAGTCCTTATATTAAACAAAGAACAAATTTTATTAAAAATGGTAGGCATTTAAATTACTACCTCCCAGAGTATTCCATGTATTATATTTTTAACGATAAATCTAGGCCAACTAGATATTATAAATACCAAAATGATGATATGAGGCTTTTATATCAATCATATATTCCAATAGATAATGAAATTGAAAACGTGTTATTAGTGACGGATGATTATAATTATGAAAAATATAAATTTCAATATATTAGTCACTATATTGATGAAAAAATATTTTATAAAGATATCTCTAATCAAGATGCCTTTGAATATATCGGATATAATTTTGTAAAACAGTATTAATACGATATACGGAGAACGAGATACGAATAACGGAACAAAATTCCGTAATTCTTAATTCTTAATCCGTATTTTTAGTTTAGATACTTCCACTTATTTTGCTTATGTTCTTCAAAAGTTTTACTCCAAATAGTATTAGCTGTTTTTGGATCTGTTAAAAAATAATTATAATCTGTATGAGTAGGATAAACAGCAGCTTCAATCGCATTTAATCCTGGATTAGTAATCGGTCCTGGTGGTAATCCTCTATTTCTATAAGTATTATATGGTGAATCTATTTGAGTATCAGCCAAAGAATATTGAGTCTTATTTTCTCCTAAAATATAGGCTAAAGTAGCACATGATTCCAAAGCTTGTTTATATTTTATTCTATCCCAAAAAATACCCGAAACTATTTTCATATCTTTTATGCTCGTAACCTCTTTCTCTATAATAGAAGCCATAGTAATAATTTCAAAAATACTTTTATTTTGAGACTTGATATCATTTTTAATTTCTTTGGAAACTTTTCTATCAAAGTTATTTAATAATTTTATTAAAATATCACTACAACTTGCATCTTTATAAACATCATAAGTATCGGGAAATAAATAACCTTCAAGATTATTTGTAAGTGGCTTGTCATTAAAAAAATCATAATTACTCACATCATAATTATTAATTAATTTTAACCAGTCTCTTTTATTACAAAGTTCCTTATTTTCTAAATACTCACCAATCTCACTAGCGTTCCACCCCTCTATTAATACAATCTTATCTTCATTAGAAATCACATCTAAAGTGGTAATCTTTTTTACTATTTGACTGATACTCATTGATGGAGATAAAGAAAAAGTACCAGCAATAATTTGAGCTGACAAATCTTTTGTTTTTAAATAATATCTCAACCAAAAACTACTTTTAATAATTTGAGCTTCTTCTAAATTTTCCGCTATTTGTTTTGGAGATTCTCCTCTCTCGATAGTAAAAACCACCTCTCTATCCTCTTTTGATAAAGGATAGTTAATTTGATGAGAATAAAAAAATAGACTAAATATAGCCAATATTATAATAAAAATTATTATAAATTTAATTTTTTGCATTACAAGTATTTATTTAATTTTTTATCTTCCTCTAATCTCTTAATAATTTTCTTAACATCTTGAGATTTTGATTTCTGACATATCATTAAAGCATCTTTAGTATCAATAACTATTAAATCATTAACTCCTAATATTGAAATTAATTTATCTTTATTTTTATTAATAACTAAATTGTTATTTGAATTAATTAAAATACTGCCTTGCGAATCAATCTGTAATTTATTTGCTAAAGAATCCCTTACTGCATCCCAAGAACCAATATCTTGCCACTTTATTTTTGATGGCACAACTAACATTTTCTGGGTTTTCTCAATAATACCATAATCAATAGAAATTGGACTGACTTTTTTAAATTCTTTCGCCAAAAACTGAGCTTCGTCTTTTGTATCAATTTTTTGTTCAATATTTTTTAAAGCCTGATAATGTTTTGGTAGATGCTTCTTGAATAAATTTAACATAGTTTCTGCTTTAAAAACAAACCAAGCTGTATTCCATAAAAATTTATCATTTTTTAGATACTTTTTTGCTGTTTTAAAATCTGGCTTTTCTTTAAATCTCTTTATTTTATAAATTCTATCTTTATCATTTTTTTCAAATAAATCTCCAGATTCAATATACCCATAAGCTATTTCTGGATAACTAGGTTTTATTCCAATTAATGCTAAATAATCTGAATTTTCTTCAACAATTTTATTAGTTAGTTTTAATACTCTTAAATATTCTTTTTCATTTTCTATAAAATGATCTGAATTAACCATGGCTAAGACAACATTTTTATCTTTCCTATACAATTTAATACAAGCTAAACCAATAGCCATAGCAGTACCTTTGGCCTCTGGCTCTAATATAAAATTATCTTTAATAGCTTTAATCTGTTTATTAAGAAGCTTAAATTGGTCTTTTCCGCAAGAAATATAGATATCTTCTTTCTTAAAACCTTTTAAAATTCTTTTATAAGTCAACTGTAAGAGGGTTTGATTATTAAAAAAACACTCTGCCTGCTTAGGCTGATTTTTTCTGGAAATAGGCCAAAGTCTAGTTCCCTGACCCCCTGCTAAAATCACTATTTTCATAAAATTATCAATTACTAACTTTATCTATATTATATCATAATATAGCAATCTACTCACTTAATCAAGCTTAGAATCGGTCCCCCTCTTGACAAGAGTCAATATCCATGCTATACTTAAATTATAGGTTAAAACAGCCTATAAAAAACAAAAAACCAAAATCAAAATACCTCTGATGAGAGTCAAGGTAAACAAAAATAAAAGATAAACACTTGACTTTTTAGATTATATATTATAAAGTACTTTGATTTTGATAAAGTACTTTTTTTTATATCTTATGACTAAAAATATTAAAAAAATCATTAAAACAATAGTAATCCTCTTTGTTATATCCACAGAGCTATTCTTTTTTAATATTATAAATATGGCTATAGCAGAACCAAATATTTCTGAAAGAGCTATATTTGAATTAGTAAATAAAGAAAGAATAAAAAACAATATAACTCCTCTAACATTCAACGATAAATTAACTCAATCTGCTATCAATAAAGTAAAAGATTTAGTAGAAAATAACTATTTTAATCATAGCTCTGAAGATGGTAAAACATTTTCTAGTTGGATAAAAGAGACTGGCTATGAATATTCATTCATTGGTGAAAACTTAGCTAAAGACTTTTCCAATAATGAATCAATAATAAAAGCCTGGTTCAAATCACCAGGACATAAAGAAAATATCTTAAATAGAAATTTCACTGAAACTGGAATAGCTGTTTATGATAATGTTGTTGTCCAGATATTTGGCAGACCAGAACTAATGCCATTATCATTAGAAAAAACAATAGGCGATCATCTTTCAGAAAATTTTATCCTTTATATTAATGATCAGAATAGATTAATGATCCATTCTGAACAAAATCACTTAGTTTAAAAGATTCAATGTTTAATAATTTTTCGTAATGAAACGAAAAAATTTTAAGCGAAAATTATAAAGGACGAGAAAAGTTATATAAAATATAAGTAACGAGTTCTGAATAATTTACAGCTAAAATTTTAAGTTGTAATAGAAAAGATTATTAAACGGTGGATCTAAATAAAAATAAAAGTATAATTATGGCTACAATTATTCTATAAATTGCAAAGCCATATAAACCAAATTTACTTTTCAATAATTTCATTAAAATTTTAATTGCTACTAAACTAAAAATAAAGGTAATTAGAAAACCTAAAATAAAAAAAGTATTCAATTGAGCAGTAGATGTTAAAACATCGGCTGTTTTTTTAATAAAAGCACCTAATAATAATGGGATTGCTAATAAAAAAGAGAATCTAGCAGCATCAGTTCTACTTAGTCCTCTATTCATTCCTGCCACAATAGTAATACCACTCCTTGACATTCCAGGGATAAAGGCTAGACACTGAGCAATTCCAATAAAAATACCATTAGAAATACTTATATTTGATAAATCTTTTCTATATTTAAAAAACTTTTCTGTCAATATAAATAATATGGAACCAAATATTAAAGCTATAGCAACAATAACAGGTTTTCTGAAAATATTTATAGTCTCTTCCAAAAAAAACCCAATTAAGCCGGCTGGTATAATAGAAATAATAATAATTAATATTAAATCATTATTTAGTGTTTTATTTTTTAGGTTGCTTATAAAATCATTAATAGCTATCCGAATATCTTTATAAAAAAAAATAATAATTGCTAATAAGCTTCCACCATGTAAAGCCACATCAAAACTTAAATTATTCAGTAACTCTGAATTCAATAAGTTATGAAATATAATTAAATGGCCAGAACTTGATACTGGTAAAAATTCAGTAATAGCCTGTACCAAGGATAATAATATTGTTTGGAGATAAATGATCATTGAATAGTTATTAATTTCTTATTATAATTATAGTATATTATAATTAACCACTTAAATATGAAATACGAACTGATACTAATACCATTAGCAATAGCCCTCATAACTCAATTAATTGTAAAACCAATTATTGAGGCAATAAGAGGTAGATTTTCATGGAAAAATTTAATATCTTACGGCGGAATGCCTTCTGCTCATAGTGCTTTAGTGACTTCTCTATCAACTATAATTGCTTTAACTGAAGGTATTGATTCTCCAGCCTTTGCTGTTAGTTTTTTCTTAGCTATTATCGTTATTACTGACGCCATTGGTTTTAGAGGATATTTAACAGAACATAGTAAAACAATAAATAAACTTATTATCGATTTGCCCGACGAACTTGAATATAAATACAAAACACTAAATGAACGAATCTCCCATACTATGATTCAGGTAATCGCTGGAGTTATAACTGGATTTATATTGACCTATTTAATATTTATTATAATCTAACTAATCTAAATTAAGGAATTAGTTTTCATTCCTCTCGGCTTGGAAAGTCCAAGTATTTTTAAAATTGTGGGAGAAATCTGACTAATATCACCATTAACAATTTGTTTATTTATTTTTTTCCTACAATCATAATTAATAAAACTTTTATTTTTCCACGCTTTGCTAATTAAAAATAAAGGAACTCTATTATTTGATTTTATCAAACCACTATTCGATGTTATTAAAACAGCACCATTAAATGATAATATAGTATCAACTACATCTTTTATCTTTTTATCTAAATTATTTAATGCTTTAATTTTATTTGAACTTAACAATAAATTGTTGTAATTAATAACAATAAAATCATAGTACTGCCTATTAATCTCTTTGATTAATTTTTTTGTTAATTTATTATGTGTTGTATTGGTACTATCTAAACGAAAATCAAATTTTGATAAAGAATTTTTAAACCAAATTTCTTTATTATGTCTCAACTTATTTCTATTATTTAAAAAATAAGTAATATAAGCATAAGATTCTGTATCCGCTAAATGTAATTGACTTAATCCAGCATCACTAATTACTTGTGCTAATGATGTTCTATTATCTTCGTTAATAGGATTACCACTTCCCAATTCAACATAACTATTATAAAATTTATCGATATTTTTTTCTGAAGAACTCAGGGTTAAAAACGGATAATTATCAATCAAAGCCTTCAGGTTATTAATCTTACTATTAGATAAATAATCAACGTGTAATCCGCTGATTATAATTAAACATAAAGGTTTTAGTCTTATAAATTCATTCACCCTGTTAAATGTTAATATTTATTAAATAACATAAAATAATATTTTTTACCATCCTCTTAAATTAAAATAATAAATTTATTCTTGTTTCAAATTCTTTAACGGGGTGAATAATACTTATTTACGCAACAAACTCTTTCCAGACATTAATTTAGGCTTTGGTAAATCCATAATATCTAAAATTGTCGGAGCAATATCGCCCAATATACCCCTCTTTAATCTTTTATTTTTAAATTTATCATTAATTAAAATAAAGGGCACTAGATTACTAGAATGTTTTGTATCTATTTCGCCAGTCTCTAGATTAATCATTTCTTCAATATTTCCATGGTCTGATGTAACTATCATAGTTACATTTTTATTCTTTTTAACCACTTCATGAAGATTTTTTAAACATTTATCAATATTTTCAACCGCCTTTATTCCGGCTGATAAATTCCCAGTATGAGCAATCATATCTGGACTAGCAAAATTAACTGTATAAAAATCATATTGATTTTTATTAATATATTTTATTAATTTTTTGACAATCTTATTAGAGCCCATCTCTGGTCGCAAGTCATAGGAATCAACATCTGGTGATGGAATCATTTCTCTAAATTCACCAGCAACTGGATCCTTATAACCACCGTTAAAAAAATAAGTTACATGGGCATATTTTTCGCTCTCAGCTATATATAATTGTTTATATTTTTTCAATTGCATTGGCAATGTTTTCTCTAAATCTTTAGAAGGGAAAGCAGTTAAAATACCATCAAGATCAGGACCAAAATCACTTAGAGAAATAAATTTAATATTTTTCAATTTATTTATATTAATACTACAAGTTTTATTTCGATCACAAACATTTTTCTGGACAAATAATTTAGTCAATTGCCTAGCTCTATCAGATCTTAGGTTAAAAAATATTACTGAATCATTATTCTTAATTTCTCCAACTGGCTTCTTATTATGCATAATAACTGTAGGACCAATAAATTCATCGGACTCTCCTCTATTATATGCTTGATTTATTGCTTCTTCAGCAGAATTAACTCTATATCCTTTTCCATTTACCATGGCTTTATATGCTTTTTCACTTTTCTCCCATCTTTTATTTCTATCCATAGCATAAGATCTACCAATTATAGTAGCTATCTTTTCTCCATTTCTAAACTTGGCTTTTAATTTTTTTAAATAATCAATACTAGCGTACTTTGGAGCATCTCTTCCATCACTAAATAAATGTAAATAAACTTTTTTAATTCCACTTTTCTTTAATAATCCCAATAATTCATCCAAGTGTTTTGGATTAACATGGGCACTTTGAATCCCAGTTAATAAACCCATTAAATGGAGATTAGATTTATTCTTTTTAACATGTCTAACAGCTTCTAAAAATGCTGAGTTTTTAAAAAAAGTACCATCCTTAATAGCGGCCGTGATATACATATCATCTTGTTTGACAATTCGACCGGCGCCAATATTCATATGACCTGCTTCAGAATTACCGTCTTGTGTTTTTGGCAGACCAACCTTAACACCGCTAGCAATTAGTTTAGTGCTAGAATATGTTTTCAATAAATAATTATAGGTCGGAGTTTTCGCTAATGTTATGGCATTGCCTTTTGAAGGTGGTGCTATTCCCCAACCGTCTAATATAACTAAAATGACTTGTTTCTTTTTCATAATAATTCTTCTTCAATTGCTAATAATTTATTATATTTACAAATCCTTTCTCCCCTAGAAATGGATCCTGTTTTGATATACTCCGCCCCAGAACCAACAGCTAAATCAGCAATAAAATCATCACAGGTTTCACCGCTCCGATGTGAAATAATTATTGAAAATTTATTATCTTGGGCTAATTTAATACAATCAATGGTCTCACTAATAGTACCAATTTGATTTGATTTTATAATAATAGCATTTGCACTATTATTGTCTATACCCCTTTGAAGTCTCTCCACATTAGTAGTAAATAAATCATCTCCGATAACAAGAATATTTTTTTGAGATAAATCTATTGTTTTCTTTAACTCTCCCCAATTATCCCAATCATCCTCATCTAGAGGATCTTCTATATATTTTATAGGATACTTTTTGATCCAATCCATATAATAATTAATCATCTCCGTTGAATTTAAATCTTTTTTATCCAATTCAATTTTATACTTCTTAGAATGTTTATTATAAAAAGTAGAAGCTCCCGCATCCAAACCCAAAACTATCTGATTTTCATAACCAGCTCTTTTAACAGATTCTAAAATCATATCCCAAGCATCATTAGTTCTCTTTAAATCAGGAGCATAACCACCTTCATTACCCAAATCTGTATCATAACCATTTTCTGATAAAACTCTTCCAAATTCATGAAATATTTCAGAACTTACTCTTAATCTCTCTTTAAAACTATCAAATTTCTCTGGAATTATCCATAATTCCTGAAAATCTAAATTAGTACTAGCATGTTTTCCTCCGTTAAAGATATTAACTAAAGGTATAGGAAGTTTTGGATCCGCTATAAAATCATAATATTCATTTATAAATTTATAGAGTGGTAAATTATTGCTACCAGCAGCTGCTTTATTTATGGCTAAGGAGACGGCTATGATAGCATTAGCTCCCAAATTCATTTTATTATCAGTCCCATCAAGTTCTATCATTTTTTTATCTATACTTTTAGAATCGCTAATGTCACAACCCTTTAATAACTTGTTTATCTTAGTATTAATATTTTCAACTGCTCTTAAAACGCCTAATCCATGATATCTAGAATTATCTCCATCTTTTAACTCGTAAGCTTCTGAACTACCAGTTGAAGCACCAGATGGTACAGACGCAAAATAATATTTACCATCAGTTAAAAATACCGTAACACTAACAGTTGGATTACCTCGAGAATCTAAAATTTCTCGAGCAATTATTTTTTCAATTTTAGGCATAATATTGTTAAATCCCAAATTCTAAATATCAAATCCCAAATAAATTTCAAATATCAAAATACAAATATATTAGAATTTATCATTTAGATTTTAATTATTAATTATATTTTAAATCATTCTCTTCTAAAGCTTTTAATGCTGGTAATTCATTTCCAGCTAAAAATTCAAGCATTGCTCCTCCACCAATTGAGACAAAATCAAAATCTTGCGTCATATTCATCTCATTTAGTACTGTAATGGTCTCCCCTCCTCCAGTATATATTCTAGCGCCAGACTCTACCATTTCTGTAATTAATTCCTGAGTCCCGTTTCTAAATTGATTCAACTCAAAATATCCCATTGGACCATTCCAAAGAATCAACTCTGTATTATTAATATGATTCGAAAACAATTCAATTGTCTGGGGTCCTATATCTAAAATTAAATCATTTGAATCTATATCTTCTATATTTTTAATAGATGCTTCTGATGTTGATGCTATTTCATTAGAAACTAAAACATCTTTTGGTAATATAATTTTATCACTATCAATGCTCTTGGCTTTTTTCAAACATTCTTTTTCAAAAATAGATTTTCCAATATTAATCTTTCTAGCTTTTAAAAAAGTGTTAGCCATTACACCCCCCAGCAATACTTTATCAAATTTATCGATTAATTTTTCAATTAAAGATAACTTGGTTTTAATTTTAGCACCACCTAAAATTAATAATATATTATTACATTCGGTTTTTAAAATACCATCTAAATTTTCTATTTCTTCTTGAAATTTAAATCCTATATAACTTGGTAAAAACTTAGTAATCGCTGAGGATGACATATGATCTCTATGGGCATTTGAGAATGAATCATTTATATATACATCAAACAATTGTGCTAAAGACTTAGCCATTTTCTGATCATTATCTTCTTCCTCTTTATAAAATCTTATATTTTCTAATAATAAAACATCTGAATCATTCATTTCATTAATATCATTTTTTATATCCTCAGCCATACAAGAATCTACTTTTTTTACTTCTTTATTTATATACCTCGACAATAGCTTTGCAACTGGATTCATCCTCAATTCTTCTTCAAATTTAGCCTCTGGACGCCCTAAATAAGCAATAATAACTATTCTAGCCCCTTTATCCATTAAATAATTTATGGTTGGCAAAATCGACTTAATTCTTAAAATAGAATTTGTATTAACCTTCCTATTTTCATCTAAAGACAAATTTAAATCTAATTTCAACAAAACTTTCTTTCCCTGTAAATCTCCTATTGTTCTCATGCTTTTAAATTTATACATAATTATTTTGCTTAATAATATTTAGAGCTTCTTCGGGATTATTCATAGTAACAAAAAATCTTCTTTGATCTTTAAAAATTATTCTCAAACCACTACCAGATCTAGCAATAAATCCTATTGTTTTATCTTTACCAAACCTTATACCATATCCAAAAAAATTACCTTTAGAACTATCTATTAAAACTGACCCAATGTTTTCTTTGACAACTTTATTTTTAAAAAGTCCATAGCCAAATTCTAAACCTTCACTAGTAACTCTAAATTTTAATTCATAAAGACTTCTAAAAAAAACTATATCCACTAATAAAACTACTATTAAAACAATTCTAGAAACTTTTGGTAAATCTGGTAATTTTAAAAAACTAGGATTAATAATAACTAATAATAAAACTATAAAAGTAATAATATATATTGATGTAATAATAGGATTAGATTTTTGCCTTTGTTCATGAATAATATACATATTAATCAATTCTTAATTTCTAATTTTAAATTTCAAATAAATTTTAAATATCTTTTTTGTATTTTCATAATTCTTAATTTGCATTCTGCATCCTTCTAATCTCTAATGACTAATACCTAATTACTATTTATTAATTGGCAATGTGAATTGGAAAATACTTCCCTTATCTAAACCTTCACTTTCAGCCCAAGCTTTTCCACCATGCTCTTCAATAATCCTTTTAACAATATAAAGACCTAAACCAGAACCTCCAGTATTAATTTTGGAAATACCATTGCCCCGAGAAAATTTACTAAACAATTTTTCTATTCCAAAACCATCTAAACCAATACCCGTATCTTTAACTTGAACCAAAATTTGATCATCATCTTGTTTTAATAATTTAATATCAATTTTACCTTGAGGAGTGTATTTAATAGCATTATCAATCAAATTAAGAATTACATCTTTTATTTTATCAGAGTCGGCACTGATAATTGGAATTTTATTCTTTTTATGATTGAAAGTTAATTTTAAACCTTTTTTCTGAGCAGGAGATTTTAAATCTTTTATACATTCATTAATTAAATCTCCTAAATTGACATCTGTATACTCTAACTTTAAACGACCAGATTCAATTCTAGAGACATTCAAAAAAACATTAATTAACCTACTCATTCTATCACTAGCATTAAATACATCTTGAATAATTTTCTCTTGTTTTTTATCCACTTTTCCGTAGTCACCTTCTAAAATCATAGATAAATAACCTTTTATTCCAGTTAATGGAGTACGTAATTGATGAGAAGCAATTGATAAAAATTCTGATTTAGCTTCATCTAATTTTTTCAAATGAACATTGGCTTGTTTTAAAGCTACGTTCTTCTTTCTAATCTGTTTATATAATTTTAAATTATCAATAACTAAACCAGCTTGGTCAGCTAAAGATTTCATAACCTCAATATCAATATCTTTCATTTCATCAATTTGTTTTTCAATAAAGAAATCAATAGAACCAATAATTTTATTTCCGGAATAAATTGGCACTGATACAGCTGAATGTATATTTAAAGCTTGCTGAATAAGCTCTCCCATTTTCTGATCAATTGCTGGTTTGAATAAATCATAAATTTTAGCACTTTTTTGAATCTCTCCACTCAGAATTGACTTAACTGCTAAATTATCTTTTTCTGTTAAGGAAACTTTATAATCAAAAGGATTTTTTACTAAAATTTTAGTCGCCTGATCAATTCTTTTATCTTTGGTCATCGCCCCGATATAAATACTTTTATCTTTTTCATCAATAAAATTAACAACTCCTCCTGCAAAACCAATCTCAGTCTGAATACTATCGGCAATAAATTGAACTACTTCTGTGAAATCCAAACTCCTACTAATAGTACCACTTACTTTTTGTAAGGCTGTTAAATATTTATTACGAGTTTCTAAATCAGCATTAGCATGTTTTAACTCCTCCGTAGCTTTATCAACTTTTTCTTGTAATTTAACATTAAATTCTTGGACTTCATTATATAATTTTGATTTTTCTAAAGCATTAGCAATCTGAGGATTCATCACTGATATTAAATTTAAATCTTGGCTAGAAAAAACATCATCAGACAATTTTTTATTAACAATAAAAAAAGCAATTATCCTTTCTTCTGAAATTATAGGCGCTATTAATCCTACTTTCATCTTTTGTAAACGTTTAATTATAGAAAGTAAGTATTTTTTTTCTTCTCCCAATTTTTCACGCACTCTTATTTCTAATTCTTCAGTAATAATAATTTCTTTGGTATTTTCTAAATATTTAACAATCTCCTCTTTATCGGTAATAATTCCGGTATTATCAATAATTCCTCGATAAATTCCCGAACTATTACTTTTATATAAAAAGTCTACCCCTTTATACTTTAATAATTTTTCAATACTTTGTGATAAATCAATAAGTAATTTTCCTAGATTAATTTCTTTAGCTGTAATCTCGCTTAATTTCCTTAAAACATCTTGATAATTGATTTTTCCTCTATAAAAAATCTTATCTGTAATATTACTCAAAAATCTTTTTAAAGGATCTAGTCCTATAATTATTATTAAAGATACTGCTAAAGTAGTTATTAATTGCGAAGTAACCGTTTGATTACTAAGAATTTCTCCTGTAAAAAATGTTATTGATGTAAATGCTGTAGCCACAAAACCAATTAATAAAAAATATAAAATACTCTTAGATATAACTAAACGAATATCCATAAGACGATATTTAGCTATGGCATAACTAATTCCTCCTATATAAAATATAGTAAAAAAATTCCCAAAAGGATAAGTCCCTATTAATTGTGGAAAGAAATTAGTAAGTCCACCACCAAAACCAAATAAAGCTGTTAATAAAATATAAATTACCTGTAATTTTTTTGCTCCATGTAAATTACGAAAATTTATCAATATCAAATATATTGAAGCTGTTACTAAAAGGCCAAAAAATAGTGGAAATAATATATATAATGGGCCAGTATCTATCCAAAAATTAAATCCAAACTTTGGAGAGACTCCTAATTTAAACAATTTAGTAAAACTAATTAATATTAAAATACAACTAAAACAAACAGATAAATAAAAAAATATTCTCAACTTTTTATACAAATTCAATAAATGTAATATGAAAAGAAAAAAGAAAAGCGGAATAAGAATGCCGCCAAAATCTAAAATATATTGAAAAAATAAAGCATTTTCTTGATTAGTAGATTCTACAACACCAAATAAACCAAACGCCCAAATTGAAGCACTTATACTTACAAAAAACCAACCCCTATTAAGAGTAGACTTTGAATTTTTCCATATTACAAAAATTCCAATAATTAAACTTAGTATTGAAGTTAATAAAGATGTTAAACCAAAAAAAGACATAAATTATTAATTATTAATTTTTTTAATTTTCCATTTTTTTGACAAAGCTATTTCTAATAATTTCCTATCTGGATTAATAACTATCGCATTATCAACTATGTTAAGTAATTCTACGTCTGAATAATGATCTGAATAGGCATAACTATTTTTCAGACTCAAATTATTATCTTTAATAAAATCATTGATAACGTTTTTTTTATTATTACCATAAATCACAACATCATCAATTCGGCCAGTATAAAATCCATTTTCAATATTTAATTTTGTCGCAAAAATATAATCAAAAC
Organism: Candidatus Komeilibacteria bacterium; assembly: GCA_030591905.1. Taxonomy (GTDB): domain Bacteria; phylum Patescibacteriota; class Patescibacteriia; order UBA1558; family S5-K13; genus JAIOTH01. Next base: position 15,622 of record JAUVAE010000001.1, on the reverse strand, counting down.
TTAAATACCTCCCAATCAACTCTACTAACGGAAACAATGAAGATGAAATTAAGACTAAATTTGCACCATTCTCTTTGTGAAACTTTATAATATTCAATATTTCTTTGTAAAAACGTGGTTTAATATATAAATAAAAAAAACTATTTAATAATTGATGCATATATTCGAAGGTCCACCCCCTACATATTTTGAAAGATTTTTCTCTAACTTTAACAACATTCTTAACGGCTCCTATTTTATATAAAAAAAACCACAAATATATATAAATTAAAAATAATATATTTATATTACCCCTTTTAAAAAGATATTTTACTAATAATTTTTGAGACTGTCCATTTATTATGGTATCGTCTAAATCAAATAGAACTAAATAAGACATATACTAATTAATAATTATATTTTATTACATAAAATGACTATTTTTTCCCTCAACCCATTAGTCAAATCATCAATATTTTTATTCTTACTACTTTCATTAATAACATAATTAATTAATTTCCCAAATTGCATATTACATTTTTTATTAAATTTAGGAAACTTATCAAATTTAGACATTATTTCATAGGTACCTTTGATACCAACAGGAATTATAGGAACTTCAGACTTAAGGGCAATTTTTACAGCTCCATTATAAAAATCATGTATTTTACCATCAGCAGATCTAGTACCTTCTGGAAAAATTCCAATCACTTTACCTTCTTTCAAATATTCAACTACCTTTTTTATTAATTCAGACTTATCTTTACTATTTCTGTCTACTTTAATCTGTTTAGTTATTTTTACTAACCATTTCCACTGCCACTTTTGAAAAAAAACTTCTCCTGCTAAAAAATAAATTCTTCTGGGACATACTGCCGCTAACATTAAAAAATCAAAATAGCTGGAATGATTAGCACAAATAATACAAGCTCCTCTTTTCGGTATATTTTCCAAACCAGTCGCCCCACTAAGCCAAATTAGTTTAATAATATTACCTAGAGTTACCTTAATTAACCAAAAAATCATTGATAAAATTTATTAATTATATTCAAAAAATTTGTTTTAATATTCTCTCTTTTCAATTTCAAAGTAGGGGTCAGCTCATCATGTTCTTGATCGAATTCCCTAGGTACTAAATAAAAATTTGCAATCTGCTCATAATCAGCAAAACCTTTCAAGGCTCTATTAATACGATTTTGGTATAATTTATGTATTTTTTCATTACCTAAACAATCTTTATCTTTACTATATTTAATATCATTCTGCTGACAATATATTTCTAATTCTTCAAAGTCAGGAACAATTAAAGCTGTAATAAATTTTTGATTTAATCCAATAATCATTGACTGCGTGACAAATCGATCGTAATTTAATGCTAATTCAATATTTACTGGAACAATATTTTTACCTGTTGATAAAACTATCATTTCTTTCTTACGACCAATAATATTTAAAAAACCATCATTATCCATAAAACCCAAATCTCCAGTAGAAAACCATCCATCTTGAATAACCCTCTTAGTTGCTTCATCGTCTTGCCAATAAGCACTCATTATTGATTCACCTTTTACTAAAATTTCTTTATCATTATTAATTTTTAAATCTAAGTTCGCTAAAACTGACCCAACTGTACCAAATTTATAATCATTCATCTTATTTACAGCAATAATTGGTGAAGTTTCTGTTAAACCATAACCTTCTATTATTTTAATTCCAACATCTTCAAAAAATCTAGCTATTTTTTTATCTAAACTTGAACCTCCAGAAATTGTTAGTCTTAAACGACCTCCAAAAACACTTCTAATCTTCTTAAAAACAAGATTATCTAAAACTTTAAATTGCCAATAAATTAATTTACCACATTTTTTATTATTTCTTTTAAAAGCATTAATCTTACTAATTACTTTTAAAGCATGATAAAAAAGATGATGTTTAAACTTTGAACCTTCTCTTAATTTATCATGAATTTTGTCAAATATTTTTTCAAAAATCCTCGGAACCGAAACCATAATAGTTGGCTGAGCTTTTTTAATATCATCTACTAAAGTTTTTGGACTACGGCTATAATATATTGAAGCACCTAATATTAAAGGGACTATATTACCAGCCATTCTTTCTAAAATATGTGATAATGGTAAAAAAGAAAAAAATCTATCACTAGAATATACAGGTACATATTGCAAAACATTATCAGCATTAACTAAAATATTTTTATTAGTTAAAATAGCTCCTTTTGGCATCCCAGTAGTTCCCGAAGTGTAGATTATAGTTACTATAGCTTCAGAATCAAACACCGGCTCTGTATTAATATTATAATCAAAATCACTAATAATATTTGACCAATATTTTAATTTCAAATCACTTTCTATATCATTGTCCAAAAGAACTATACTTTGAAATTTATCAATTAAATTATTATTAATAACTTTAAAATTTTCAAATAACTCTTGATTGGAAATAAAAATCACTTTAGGACTTGTCTTCTCAATAATATAATCAATATATTTACGACCATAAGTAGTATGAAGTGGTACTAAAATTAAACCTAAATAATTACTAGCTAGATCTATTACTGGCCATTCCCACCTATTTTCACTTAAAATAGCTACTCTATCACCTTTTTCCAATCCTAAACTTAAAAAATAATTAACAATTTGTAATACAAAATTATTCAATTCTTGATAATTTATTTTCTGGTAATTCCCATCATGAATATAGGCTAAGGCTGTATTCTCCTTATTTTCTAAAGCTACTTTTTGAAAACGACCATATATTGTTTTATTATTTTCCATAATAAAAAAGCACATAATTTAAACTATATACTTAATTTTAGCATAAAAATAAGGCTTTCCCAAAACAAGATATGAATCACGAATTAAGAATTAAGAAGCAAGAAGTAAGAATAATAAGATTTTGAACTTTTGATTAGCCCATTTAACTAACCTCTCTCCCTCTTATCCCTCTCTCCTAGCCAGGAGAAAGGGAAGATTACTATTACTGATTTACAATATTTTTTATTTTTATTAAAACTTCTTCTAAATTATTTATTATTTCTTTATTCTTAAATCTTATAATTTTATAACCATCTTGTTTAAAAACATCTTCTCTAAATTCATCATATTCTTTTATTTCTTGATCATTATGAACTTTACCGTCTACTTCTATAATTAATTTCTTTTCTGAACAATAAAAGTCAGCTATAAAATGATAATCTTCAAAAACAAATGGCATCTGTCTACGACACTTAACTCCCAATTTCTTAGTTTTTAATTCTTGCCAAAGAATTTTCTCTGACTCAGTCATTCTTTTCCTCAATATTCTAGCTTTTATTACTGCTTTAGTGTTTAACATATAAATTACTTCTTATCCCACTTCTCCTCCTGACTAGGGGGAGATGTCGCGAAAGCGACAGAGGGGGTTGAATTGGGACAGGCAGGAGATGGGGACTATATGCTCGTTAATTTTTCTGGCTCCCCTCTCCTGGCTAGGGGAGGGGTTGGGGGTGGGGTTTGTATTTAAGGGGTGGTTAATTTCAATATCAATTCTAAAAAACAAAAAAACCCCATTAGATAATGCGACCATTTTCTTATATCTTACCTGTCTATTAATTCATATTTAATTTTTCTATAACCATTATTCGTAATTCGTAATCCATGTTCCGTATTCTCAAAACATCTGTTCTGTTTTCTTTAAAAATGACTTATAAGTTTTATCTTCAGTAGCTGTTTTATTTAAAACATCCCGTACATATTGGGCTTTAGATTTCTTAATATTTAAAGCTTTCCAATTTAAATATCTCTCTATTCTAGGAGAAATTCTCAAAGTAAATTTAACATTAACTTTCTCTTTCATTAAAGAACCAGATTCTAATAATCCTAAAAAATCAAAAATTACAGTTTCTATTTCTTTTCCTGCTGACTTATAAAATTTAAGAAAAAAATTCTTACCTAAATTTTTATCTTTTCTAATATATGACAACTGTTCTGGTATTTGATGACCTTTTTCCATTAAATACAATACTGGCTTTTTATATGCCAAGGCAGTAGCAATAATATATACCGTATCAGAAGCAATATGAGTTCCTTCTATAATAACTGCTTCAATTTGATCATAAGAAATACTCTTTCTAGCCTCATTCTCCCCTTTTAACATCTTTTTCTCAACATTGGAAACTAGACTAACTCCATTTTTAACTAAAAATCTATGGATAGAAATATACTTTTTCTCCCATTCTTTATCATTCATCTTGTCCAAATTTGCACAATAGTAAAGTTTCATATAATTAGGTTGTAACTTGTAGGTTGTGGGTTTTAGGTTCTGCTTTTAATCCTGAAATCATTTTGTTCAACATCCTCATAATTTCATTCAATAAAGCGTCAACTCTCATAAAATCCAAATTCTTACTAAAATTCAATCTTTTTGTAATTTCTACTTGCGTTTCTAGCTCAGCACCTGATCCATAAGAAATTATCAAAAACCTACAATAATCTTTCCTACTTCCTCTTCTTCTGCCTTCGGCAATATTAGACGGAATTGAAACTGCACAACGTCTCATTTGAGAGACTAATCCATAAATTTCTAATTTCGGAAACTCATCCGTCAATTTATAAACTGCAATAACTAAATCCATTGCTTTTTGCCAAGCTATTAAATCTTTATATGTTTTAATTTTATTAATTTTCATAATCGCTTTTCCTTTTCTTTTATTAATTATATATAAAAATTTCTAATTACCTACAAACCACAAGCTAACACCTAAAACCTAATTCAAAAATTCTCCCTGGATATTTTTCTTTAATAAATTCCTAATCTTTTTCTCATCTTTAGTTTTCCCTAAAATCCAAGATAATTTAGTAGTTAAACATTCTGGGCTAATTTTGCTGATAGTTAAAATAGTATCCTTAAAAAAATCCTTTCCAAAACCGATTTGATTATAAAAAATAACTAACTTTTTATTCTTTTGAGCTAAATTAAAAACTTTTACTAATTTCTCTCTTTCTATTATCTGATTTGGTAAGGCTTTAAAAACTATAATTTTTAAATTACTATCTTCGTTTAATAATACCTCTAGTATTTTTATATCCGGAACAGTATTAAAAAATAAAAAATCATACTTAAAATCATAATAATATTTAGCTTTTCTTTTATCCTTTATTCTAGATTTAATTGACAATCCAAAATCAATCTTAGCTAAATATTCTTTATCAATGGATTTAAATATATTTAAATCATGTAGTTTAGTTCTCACTATTTTAGGAGCTAAAATAACTCTATTACCATAAATAACACTAACTTCATTTAAATCACTATTAACGACCTGAATGGCATTTATTAAATTAGCTTTAAATGATAAATCTGGTAAGAATTCATTATCTTGTTCAATTACATTTGATCCTGTAATCACTATTGGTTTACTAGGATTTTGAATTTGCCAAAATAATTGATTAGCTAATAAGGGGATGGTATCAGTATCATTTAATATAACTATTCCATCAACTTTATCTATATTATCTTCTATATAATGAATCAACTTTTTTATATTATCTTTGTCTAATATCTTATTATTTCTATCAATAAACACTGTCTTAATCTGAGCCATTAATGAAATTTCTGGAATTGCTTGCATCCACTTATTAATATCAGATTCTTTTTCTACAGAAACAAAACTTCCCTTCTTTTCAGAAAGTTGATTTCCTCCATAAAAAATCAATAAAACTTTATTCATTTTCCTTTTTAAATAATAAATAACTTATCGAAAATGTCATAAAAAATACAAAAATAGGCGCAATCCAATCCAAATAGTGTTTATTAATATAAGGCATATACCAAGCGAAAAAAGTCCCAAGCACAAACGAAATAGCAGTACCAATAATAACAAACAATAATCTACTTTTATTGACACCTTGAGATTTATGATATTTTGAAAATAATAGATAATGACTATAAATCATAATTCCTATAAAATAAATCCCATAAACGAGATGTAATGTACTATCTTCGAGTTCATGCATTAGTCCTCTATATTCATATACACCTATAAATAAATCTCCGGAAAGAATTATATAAAATATATATAAAGTAAATAAAATAATTATATACTTTAAAACTTTATTTACTTTATAAGAATATAAAAAATGTACAGAAAACATAAAAAATGACAAAATTATTACAGTAGCTGCAACATAAAAAACTCTTGCGATTATTAAAAATAAATTAGCGTCAGTAATTAACAATGCAAAACCTAATCCCAGAGTCCAGATAGTAGCACTAAAATACAATAAAACAAAATATTTAATAAATTTTTCCTTACCTTGATTTTTTATTGAAATCAAAATACCTAATATTAAATTAAGCAAAGCGACAAGCATTAAAATACTAAATTTTATCCACATATGTTTATCCCCATACTTATCTATATAGATAAGTATTTTTTAATATTTATTACTTATTTTATCCTCACAATAACTTTAAATAAATAGGTATGGGGATAAAACAAACAACAAATACCAAATCTCAAATAATAAATAAATTCCAAATTGCAAAATACAATTAATTCTTCTTATCTTCTGTATTAATAATTATTTGAGAGAGTATTTTCTTTAATTCAATTGCCTCATCATAAAGTAAATTTAATTCCTCTCCATAAACGTTATTATTAACACTAATAATTAATCTTATCCAATAAGCAGATTCTTTAGCTTCTTTTCTAGAAATCCTCATTCTCATTAATAAGTCTTTTTTGCTTAAAGCTTCGTTGGCTTCAATATAATTAGCACCAACGGAACCGGAAGATCTAATTAATTGTTTACCATATTCTATATTACTAGTATTAACAGATAATTTCTTAATAAATATTGAAACTGCTTTAGCAAATTTAAATGTTCTTTCCTCCAAATCAAAATTATTGAATCGCTTTTCTTTCATTGTAATTTGGTTATTGATTATTATCTGAAATCTGTAATTTGTAATTTGTTACTTACACTGTAGAGCCGTCTATAAATTAATAGCCGTCTATTTTTAACTTACTCCTCTATTAAAATCTTGTCAACCCTGTTTAAATAAGATTTGAATATATTTAAATCTTAACTTTAAATTTTTGTAAAAATTTAAAGTTATTTAACAGGGTCAATACTTTAAAACAAAAAACTGGCTCTTTATAAAGAGCCAGTTCATCTATATAAAAATACAAATTATTCTTTCTTTTTTCCTTCATCTTTCTTTTCAGAACCACCTTCGTCTTTCTTTTCAGAACCTTTAGAAGCATCTTCTCCATCGGTCTTACCTTCTTCACCTTCTACTTCTTCTTCACCTTCTTCACCTTCTACCTCTTCTTTAACTACTTCTTCTTCCTCTTGAACTCTCATTGGTTTTGCAGCTACAATAACTTGATCTAAAGATGTTAAAACATTTACCTTTTCATCAATCTTTAAATCAGACACATATATAGAATCATTCAAATTTTCTAATACTGACAAATCAACTTCAATTTCAGAAATAAGATCTGTATAAAGACATTCTATCAATATACTATTAATATTCGTAACTAAAATACCACCTTCTTTAACTGCTTTTGATTCACCTATAAAATTAATAGGCACGTCAACGCTAAATTTCTTATCCTTCTTAAACTGATAAAAGTCCACATGAACAATTTTATCACTAACGGGATTTCTTTGAACTCTATGAGTTAAAACCTGCATTGTTTTATCGCCAACACTTAGACTGACTACCTTTGATTCTCCAGCAACAGCAAAAACTTTCAAAAATTCTTGGGAATTAACTTTCAAATTAAGATTTTTAGAACCTGGTCCATATACAATAACTGGTAAAAACCCTTGTTTAAGCATCCTTTTTGGATTTCCGCCTTTCATTTCTTCCCTAGGTTCAGTTTTTAAAATTATGTCTTTCATATAATTATAATGTAATTTATTTATATAATAAGTCTATTCTAAAGCAATATCTCTTTAATGTCAACCCCACCCATCTAGAGGGGCGGGGTCAATAGCTCTAAAGCATAACTATAAATTATTACCAGCAATTGCTTTACGGATATTTCTCATTAAATCTAAATAAAACTCAATATTATTCAAAGTAGCCAATTTTAAAGCCAATGGATCTTGAACTTTAAATAAATGATGTAAATAAGCTTTATTATACTTTTTCAACTCTTCTAATTTAGAATCTTTGTTTATTAATGAAAAATCATTAGCAAACTTAGCATTTATGATATTTATAGTTTTATAAACCCCGCACCGTTTTTTAGAAGAAAAAGGTGCGGGGTAAAATTTATTTTTAAGATATAATCTGCCGTGTCTAGCTTCTCTAGTAGGAATAACACAATCAAACATATCAACTCCTCTTTTTACAGCTTCTATAATGTTTTCTGGATATCCAACTCCCATCAAATACCTTGGTTTATCTTTGGGCATAGCAGAACTTATATAATCTAATACTTTATACATCTCCTGATTAGTTTCACCAACAGCTAAGCCACCAATAGCATAGCCATCAAAACCTATCTCCACTAAATCGCTTAAACTTTTTAAACGCAACTCTTTATTTAAGCCACCCTGAACAATCCCAAATAATAAATTTTTATTCTTGGGATCTAATTTCTTTTTTTCTCTTTTACATTTTTGAGCCCATTTAGTAGTTAGTTCCAAAGCTTTTAATAATTTTCTATTATTTGATCTCGAATCTGAACAAACATCTAATACCATTTGAATATCAGAATCCAGAACCGATTGAATCTTCATTACTTTCTCTGGTGTAAATAAATGCCAAGAACCATCATAAGTAGATTGAAATCTGACACCATTTGTTAATAATTTACGAATCTTTGATAAAGAAAAAACTTGGAAGCCACCAGAATCAGTAAGAACTGGAAACTTATTATTCATAAATTTAGATAAGCCACCAGCTTTTTTAATAATTTTCAAACCTGGTTTAAGGTATAAATGATAAGTATTTCCTAATATAATTTGAGGACCTAAATTTTCTATATCTTGATAACTCAAAGACTTTATCACTCCTCTAGTAGCAATTGGCATAAAAAAAGGAGTTTTAAGATTTCCTGATTTAGTCTTTAAAACACCTAAGCGAGCCTCAGATTTTTTAGATTCTTTTGATATTTTAAACATAATTAATTTGCCTCTATCCCTGTCTCCCTTTCTCCTAGTCAGGAGGAAAGGGACTATATGCTCGTTTAGTTCTCTTGTCCCTCTCCTGCCTGTCCCGAGCGAAGTCGTGGGAACTAGGAGAGGGATGTCCGAAGGACAGGGAGAGGTAATTAATTTCTAATCTATTCACCTAGAATAGAATTAATAACCTTTTCATTCCCAACGGCCTTTTCATCTCCCTCTAACTCAGTAGTTAAATAGTTACTATTTAAATTAATTCTTCCCTGAGAATAAGTATCTTCTGCTATTAATGTTATAGTATTATTCAAAGTTACTATTTTACCAACCTGACTTACGTCAGGAGTTATCAGGACATTAAATTTAGCTATATTATTCTCCATTTTTTCTAAATTATTTATTTTCCAGACTACTTGTCTAGTAGTATCATTAAAAATCAAATCCTGATCATCAGCAACAATTCCCTGAGCCCATTCAACTCCCGGAGGCAATGTTGTCTTAATAAGTATATTTTTTAAATCGGCTGTTAAAGATTTTAAACTCCAAACTATCTGATAACTCGTTGTTTCTCCTACAAATGGTGGTAATGGCCCTGAACCGACAGCTTCACCAGCTTCATTATAATATCTGGCTAAAGTTAAAAAATCGACAGGACTATTTATTTTATTGATAATAATATTAGAATTTATCAATTTATTCTCTTCCTCTTCTCCTTCTATTACCTCAAAACTATCAGAATCTAAAAACACCTCTGAAGCAATTAAATAATCATCACTTTCTACAATCTCCTCGTTAAAATCAACAACTTTGATCTTAAAACTAATTCTACCTTCCTGACCCACATCAAGTTTTGCTAGAGAAGGAATAATTTTCTTGTCCCAGGTAATAAAATGATTTCCTTCATCAATTAAACCATTAAAATTATCGTCCAAACTTTCCCAATCAAGATAATCAGAATTTAAAATAACTGTAATAGAAACATTTTCCAAGTCTGAATCACTGGTATTCTTATAATTAATAACATATTCTAATTCACTGCCCCAATCAATTGCCAAATCTTTGTTATCTCCATTTACAGATACTTTTAAATTAGCTGCCAATTCCGACAAAGTAATATCTTTCTCAATTGTTAAATATGGATACCAATTAGAACTAGACTCACCAATTAAAGGAATTTCTAATAATGAAGATTTAATCTCTAAAATAGCCTTTACTGTTGAAGAACTTATATTCTCTAAATCAAAAAATCCGGTTATTATTATTTCATTTTCTTCATCTTTCATTATTTCATCAATCTCCCAAATATCCTCTGTTAATAATTGAGCGTCTCCGCCCGTTTCAATAATAGTAAAATTATCTGGATAATCCACTCTTAATCTAAAATTATCCAGCGGTAATTCAGATATGTTTTTATAAAATATATTATAAGTAACTCTATTATCATTTCCTATTTCTGCTGGCGCTTCTACTCGAAAATCCATTAATAACTTATCAATTTTAAAAACTTTAACTACTTTTGATTCAAATGACGAGCTAAAATTAGATGGCTCATATGATAAAATTGGCTCTAAAACGATTTCTTCATCAAGTCCTCCAATAATTTGTCCTACCAATCTCACCTCTCCAGATTCCCCAGCCTTAAGGTCATCTAATTGCCAAACATTAGAAGACAAAGTATTGGCATAGGGTTTAGAAGAAATGTAATGAAAACCTTCTGGATAATTTATCCTTAATTCAAGATTTTTTACTTTAACATTTTCTTTATTTTTATACTTTATCAATAATTCAACTTGTTTTCCAGAAACTATATTCTCGTCTGCTTTGATCTCTAAACTTACTCCTTCACCAGTTAGTTCTTTAGTACCAAAAAAATACCAGCCAGCTATACTAGCAACAGCAAGTAAAAATAATAAAATAATAATAATTGGTAAAGTCTTTTTTTTGGTAGATGGCCTCTTATCAAATCCTTTATCTAAATTTTTATTCTTCTTCCAAATATCATCAATCTCTTTAGAAGAATTAGCTGTATCATAAGCTTTTGATCGAACGCCTTTTATTTTTTTCTTACTTAATAATTTTGGTCTGATACCAACACTTAATTTTTTATTATGAGATGATTTTTTTTTTCCACCTCTAACAATTTTTACATTTACACCAAAACTTAAATTTGGCTTAGGGCCCAATTTATTTTTTAATTGTTTACTAAAAATTGATTTTTTTGTTTTTTTAATTTTAGATAAATCTAAAATATTTTTTGTATTTTTCATATTTAAACCTTATTAAAAACTATTTATTTTTTTCTCCAAAATATTCTGAAAATAATCTATAAACCATTCTCTTAAAATAGAAAAATCGCCTAATCTTACCTTTAATTTTAGCATTAAATCACGATTTTTTGAATAGTCATTCTTAAACATAAGTTCCAATAATTTACACAATAAATCCGTTTTAATATCAATTTTTTTAGGTCTAAATCCTAAAAATTTTAAAAGTTCGGAAAAATATATTAACTGAATAGTTTTCTTTTTTTCTATACTCAATTTTTCATCATTCAAATCGTTTAAAAATAATAATGTAGTGTTATAAATATCTTTTTCTGCTAAATTTTCTTTAACTGAATTCAATAAAATCTCTACAATCTGACTAAATAATAAAAAAATCTCATGATCTTTTATGATATGAGAATGAGTTTTTAAAACTTTAACTTGAGCAATTCTACTTATTGTTGATTTCCCATTAGCCAACATTAAAACAACCTGATTAGAAGGTATTAAAAAACCAGATAATTTACTCTCTGATTTTTTTACTGACTTTGCTGTAGCATTTATTAAACCATTTTCTAAAGTTAAAATAGAATACAATCTATCTGCATCTTTAAAATCTCTAGAACTAAGAATTATGCCATGAGTTATATATTCCATAAATTAGATTCAACCTCTCCCTGTCCTTTGGACATCCCTCTCCTAGTCAGGAGAGGGACAAAAAAACTAAATAAGCATATAGTCCCTTTCTCTTGACTAGGAGAAAGGGAGACAGGGATAGAGGTAGTTAAATGCTAACTAAACTAATCTTAACTTTAAATTTGTTAATTTCTACTTCTTTAGTTATTAAGCTCTTATCAACCTGATCATTAATAATATCATCAGCTAATACATTTTTCTGTAAAAACTCTTTATTTTCTAATATTAAATCAGCTAAATCTTTACTTTGAAAATATACTTTTACCCTATCGTTAATGGTTAAATTAGCTTTTTTACGAAGCGAATTAATTTGTCTAACAAGTTCTCTTAAATTGCCTTCGTTCTTTAATTCTGGAGTAAGCTTAATATCTAAATCAACTTCCTGATCTGCTACTTTTTTTGAAAATTCTACTGTTTTTACATTAACTTCCTCAGCAATAACTTGTTCAAATTTTATGTTCAAAGATTTTTTATTAAAATTATAATTTATAGAATCTAATGGTTGTCTGACTTTCATACCAGCTTGATCTCTCAAATTATGAGATTTTTCTACAACCTTACGAGCAGTCTCCATGTCCTCTAATAAACTAAGTTCTTCCTTAGTTAATTTCTCTATTTCTGGCCAAGTAACTAAATGAACCGACTCTTCTTTGCCTGCCTGCCCTGAGCTTGCCGAATGGGTCATTTCTTTATATAGATCCTCTGCTAAAAATGGCATAAAAGGAGCAATTAACTTACTAAATTCTAAAATAACATAATGTAGAGTCTTAGTTCCTGACTCATCATGAGACTTAAATCTATCCCGAGAACGTCTTAGATACCAAGTTGATAATTCTAAAATAAACTCCCCAATTGGATCCACGGACTTCTTTACTTCATATTTATTTAAATTATCAGTAATATTTTTCTTTAACTCTTTTAATTTAGCTAAAATCCATTTATCCAATAAATGTTCTGGTTCTACGAAGTTAACATCATCCTCTTTAGCATACATTTTATAAAAAGAAACTACATTCATTAAAGTTGAAATATATCTATAATAAATACTTGATAAATCTTTTTCTGAGAAACATAAATCGCCAGCTTTAACAATAGGAGAAGAAAGTAAATAATACCTTAAAGTATCTGCTGAAAATTTATGAATCATTTCCGTAGGATCAGGATAGTTTCTTAGTCTCTTAGACATCTTCTTACCATCTTCAGCTAAGGCCATACCATTTACTACTACATTTAAAAATGCTGGTTTATCAAATAAAGCCGTAGATAATACTAATAAAGTATAAAACCAGCCTCTAGTTTGATCCTGACCCTCAGCAATAAAATTAGCAGGAAAGTTTTTAGGTAAAGAAACTTTCAATTTTTTATTTCTTGCCCCGTGGTTATCCGAACTTTGTGAGGATAAACTACTGGGGTCAAATGGATAATGAACTGAGGCATAAGGCATAGCACCAGATTCAAACCAACAATCTAAAACGTCTGGTATTCTTTTCATTTCATTATCACATTTTTCACATTTAATAGTAATTTTATCCACCGTATGTTTATGTAAATCTTCCACCTTTTTTCCAGAAAGCTTTTCCAATTCTGCTATAGAACCAATTACTTTAATTTCACCACAATCACATTTCCAAATAGGTAATACTGAACCCCAATATCTTTGTCTAGAAATCGACCAATCCCGAGCACCTTCTAACCATTTACCCATTCGACCTTCTTTAAAACTAGCTGGAACCCAATTCACTTTCTTATTATTAGCGATTATTTTATCTTTAATATCAGTAACTTTTACAAACCAAGATTTAGTAGCATAATTCAATAAAGGAGCATCACAACGCCAGCAATGTGGATAAGAATGTTCATATTTTTCTTTAGCAAAAAGCAAATCTTTAGCAGCTAGATACTTAATAATTTCTATATCAGTTTTGTTTATATCTTCTTTGGGCTTTACTTCCATACCAGCAAAATCTTGCATTTCTTCTGTGAATTTACCATTTAAAAAAACGTGCTGTACAAAAGGCAATTTGTTTTCTTTAGCTAAATTCATATCGTCTTCACCAAAAGCCGGAGCAATATATACAATACCAGTACCATCTTCAATAGTTACGAAATCAGCAGCATATATTTTCCAGCCATTTTCTATGTTTTCTAATTCTTTATTACTAGAATAATAATCAAATAACGGCTGATAAGCTTTACCAACTAAATCTTTGCCTTTAAGCTCCTCTACTATTGTATATTTTTTGTCAGCTAAAACTGTTTCTACTAATTCTTTAGCTAAAATATACTTTTTTCCATCTAATTCTACTTTTACATAGTCTATACTTTTACCAACAGCTAAAGCTACATTTCCTGGCAAAGTCCAAGGAGTAGTTGTCCAAGCTAAAACAAAAGTTTTTGGTTCACTTGTCCTGTTGGAATTAGATTCTTTAGAATCGTTATTTCCGACAGGGTTAATTAATTCAAATTTAGCAGTTATTGATAAATCTTTAATATCTTTATATTCTAATCCTACTTCAAAATTAGATAATGTTGTTTCACAATGAGGACAAATATGCATTGATTTATAACCTTCATATATTAATCCCTTTTCCCATAATGATTTAAAAACCCACCAAATAGATTCCATATACTCTGGATCCATAGTTTTATAATCATCTTCCATATCAACCCATCTACCAATCATGGGGATAAATTTCTGCCATTCATCAGCATATTTCATGACATAGGTTTGGCAAGATTCATTAAATTTATCAACTCCAACTCTATCTTCAATTTCGTCTTTAGATTTAATTTTTAAATCTTTTTCAACTAAACTTTCCACTGGTAAACCGTGACAATCCCAACCCCATTTTCTTCTAACAGAATATCCTTGCATTGTTTTATATCTAGGAAAAACATCTTTCAATAAAGAAGCTACAATATGTCCATAATGAGGTAATCCAGTAGCAAAAGGAGGTCCATCATAAAAAGAATATTCGCCTTGAGGACTATCTTTTTTTAATGATTTTTCAAAAATTTGATTATCTTTCCAAAATTTCAAAATTTCCTGTTCTTTTTTAAACAGATCTGATTTTTTATTTTTTAAATTTTCATTCATATTATTTTAACCTCTCTCTGTCCTTTGGACATCTCTCTCCTAGTCAGGAGAAAGACAATTTTACAAAGTTCTATTAATTTTTATAAAATTACTTCTAAATCAGTCTTTATCCCCGTCTTCCCTCTCCTGACTAGGGGAGGGATTGAGGGAGGGGTTTATTACTACTAATTAGTTTATTTAACACTAAAACTAACAATAAATCAAATTAAAATAGCAAAGATCTGACATAATCTAAGACATTTTTCTTTTCTTTTCTATGGTTTCTAACAATAGTAGTTCTATTTTTTATTTTTTGTTTTGTCCAGTCATAGTTTTCACATTGATAGCATGTTTTTTTCATCCCATTAAATATTTATTTATTAATTTTTTCATTTATTTTATATGATATAATTTTTAATTTTGTCCCATTAAATTCCTTCGAAAAATCATCTAACGGGATAAATATTTTT
>JAUVAE010000079.1 GCA_030591905.1 Candidatus Komeilibacteria bacterium | reverse complement strand
TTTTTAAAAATTAGTTATAAATTATTTTTTAAGTATTTCTTTTACTTTGTCTACTACTTGAGCTGGGGTTAGGTTTGCTTTCACTAAATAATCTGTAGCTCCGAGTTTAGTTCCCTTTTCTATATCTTCTTCTTGTCCCAGATTAGTTAGCATGATTATGGGGATATCTTTAGTGCCAGTGTCGCTTTTTAAATCTTTAAGGACCATAAATCCATCCATTTCTGGCATCATAATATCTAATAATATTATATCTGGGTTTATTTTTTTAGCTTGGTCTAATCCAATTTTGCCATTAGAAGCTTTTTCGGCTTGATAGCCTTCTTTTTCAAATTTAGAAATATACATATTAACTAACATTTCTTCATCTTCTATAATTAGAACTTTTGTTTTATCTGACATGTTGTTGATTTAATTAATATTAAAATTAAAATATAGATTTTTAAAAATCTTATTAAACTTGTTGTGTAATAAATTACGTAACGAAATTTTTAGATTTTGAGATAAATTTTTAAAATAATTTTTGAAATTTAGCCTTAGCTATATAGAAAAGATTTTTTAGAAATTTAGCCAAAATATATAATTTGTAGTAGTAAGATTATTGCACGACAAGTTTATTATATTATAACGTAAGTTTTATAGAATTCAAGGCGTTTCTATCCAGTATTTCTCTCCATCACTATGAATCCAAATATTACCTAATTCATCATTGCGTAAAATTTGAATATTCCTCTCTTCTAGCCTAGCCAAAGTTTCAAGATGAGGATGTTGGTGTTGATTATCAATACCAGATTGGATAATTGCTAGTCTAGGCTTTATTTTATCTAAAATATTATCACAATTAGACCAACGGGAGCCATGATGACTAACTTTATAGATTTCAGCCTGAATATTTAAATTTTGTTTAATAATTTTAGTTTCGCCTTCACAAGTTAAATCTCCAGCCAGAAAGAAGTCAATGTTTTGATAACTTAAGATTAAAGAAACCGAAGTATTATTTAAATCTGTATCATCCTCTTTTAAATAATAAGTGGGGTATAATATTTTTATTTTTAAATTTGTTTCAATTAAATATTCTTGTCCTAAGATAGCAATTTTAGTATTTAAATCTTTAGTTAATTTTTTAAAATATAAATAACTGGAATTATGGGCATCAATTCCGGACCAAAGAATTAATTTAATGTCATATCTTTTAAGAACTTCAATTAAACCAATATAATGGTCAGCATGAGCGTGAGTTAAAATCAAAATATCAATTTGATGATTTTGATAGGAGTGTATATTTCCGAGCTGATGAATCAAATTAGCATCAGGTCCGCCGTCAATGAGAATATTTTTACCCTGAGGGCTTTTGATTAATATAGAATCTCCTTGGCCAATATTAAGAAAACAAACCCTCAAGATATCAGAGTAATCCTCAAATTTATAATAAAAAATTGAAATTATTATCAGAATAATAATGATGCTAAGTTTTTTTCTGGTTGGCATAAAGAAATATAATAATGATTAAAATATAGCTAAGGGTCATTGTTAAAACATTAAAATTATGAACAGCAATGCTAGAAAATTTTATAGCAGATATACTGTTTACAATTTCAAATAATACTTTAGATAAAATATATTCAATAAAACCAAAATATTTAGCTAAAGCAAAACTTAGATAAGAAATTAAAATACTTATAAAACCAAAAAGCATTAAGATAGGAATCATGGGTAAGACAAATAAGTTGGCGATGGGAGCTAATAAGGAAATTGTTTTAAATTGGTAAATCGTTAAAGGTAGGGTCATAATAATCGCTGAGAAACTAGATATAAAAGTACTTTGGATTTCCATCCTGTTTGGTAAAAATCTAAAGAGGTTTTTAAATATGGGAGATAAATAAATTAAACCAATAGTAGCTAAAAAACTTAATTGAAATCCTAAATCATAAAATAAGAGTAAGGGATTTATTAAGAGAATAATTACAGCGGTATAAATTAAAATTAAATATTTTTGAATGTTTCGGCCAATATTTTGGCTGAAAAGTACTATTAAACCCATAATACTAGCTCTAATTGTCGAAGCTGAAAATCCAGAAAGAATAGCAAAAATTGTTAGAATAATTAAGATGATCGGGAGTTGTTTTTTTCTATTTATGTTTAAGGAATAAAGTATTTTAGAAAGAAGTAAGGTAATTAAAGTTATGTGTAAGCCAGAAATTACGATGATGTGAGAAACTCCAGCGCGTCTGAATTCTTCTTTTATATCTTCAGACATAGCTCGTTTATATCCGAGTAAAATGCTATTTACAAAAGAGGCTGTTGGTTCGGGCCAGATTTTATTAATCTGACTAGAAATATTTTGTCGGAGATTATAAATAATTTGTAAGATGGGATTGGCCTGATTCTTTTTGATTAATTTAACATTAGCTCCATAGCCGAGAGAATAAATTTTATCTTTGGCTAAGTATTTATCATATTTAAAATCCTCTATTGCTTCAGGTTGGATTAAAAAACTAGTAAGCTCAATTTCATCTCCGTATTGATAAGAAGGATATAATTGAGTTTTTATTAAAACATAGCCAGATATTTTTTTATTAATGGGTTTTAATAATTGAGTCGTTTGGATTTTAATTTTTTGATGGTCAATTCTGGTATCAGGTGGAGCAATAATAATTCCTTGATAGGTGTATTTTTGGTGATTTTTAAATTCAAAGCCTTGAGAATTATAAAACCAAATCTGAGATTCATCATTTTGATCAATTTTTCCAAGTAATTCAAAATTATTAGCGACTATGAGCCCCAAGATAAATAAAAGTCCAATGATGAAATTACGGGTGGAATTTTTCATTTCAAATTTTATTTAAATTATTTCTATCTCTATACCAATTTAAAGGGTTTGTTTGAATATATTCTTTAATTCTGTATAAATCTTCTTCATCACGAACAATATGATCGTAAAAACGTGATTGCCATTTGAAATCAATTAATCCATTTTGATGAATTTGTTTGGTAATAATGGATTTTAATCCACGTATGATTGAAGATAAATTGTTTCTTTGTGGTCCAAATTTATTTTTATATTTATTTATTTGTAGAGACGCAATGCATTGCGTCTCTACGGGTCCATTATTTAATAACATATTATTGATTTTCAAAATTAAATGGATATGATTAGGCATTATAATAAATTCATCAATAATCACGTTTTTACGGATTGATGATGTTTTATATATTTCTTGGCAAATAATTAATCCATATTGATTTAAATACATAATTTCATGTTTTATTTTTCCAAAATATTCTATTCTGTCTTTTGTACAAATGGTTACAAAATATAATCCAGAATCAGAATAATCCCAATAAGGTAATCGGGTTGATTCGATTTTATATTTTTCTTGGAATAATTCTTTATCAAACATAAAAAGCCGCATAAATAATTTATGTGCGACCACTTGATATGAATCCGATTTAAGGGTGGTTCATATCTATTTATATCTTATTACTATTTAAGAATAAATCAACCCCGTTATTCAACAAGGTTAAGTTTTTGTTCTTAAGACGCTTTCAATAAAATTTAATATATCTCCATCTAGTATTTTATCCACTTGATCGGTTTCATATTTACTTCTCAAGTCCTTAATCATTTTATAAGGATGTAAAACATAAGAGCGAATTTGATTACCCCAAGCAGCTTCTTTGATTTCACCTTGGATTTTTTTTCTTTCTTCTTCAGATTGTTCGTCATTGTACTTGCTAAGTTTAGCTTTCAAATATTTCATAGCTTGCTCCTTGTTTTGTAATTGAGAGCGTTCATTTTGGCAAGTAGTAACAATATTTGTGGGGAGATGAGTAATTCTAACTGCAGAGTCAGTTGTATTAACTCCTTGTCCTCCTTTTCCAGAAGCTCGAAAAACATCAATCCGTAAATCCTCAGTTTTGATTTCAATTTCAGTATCTTCAATTTCTGGAAATATTTCGACCATCGCAAAGGATGTGTGTCGAGCATGGTCGGCATCAAATGGTGATAAGCGTACTAATCTATGGACGCCATCCTCTACTTTCAGATATCCATAAATA
>JAUVAE010000040.1 GCA_030591905.1 Candidatus Komeilibacteria bacterium | reverse complement strand
TAACAAATTTATTAATTATTATTCCATTAATAATGGAAAAAATAATCATTAATACTGTAAGTAATATAACAAACTTTAAAGAAAAATAACAGATTATTATTGGAATTAAAGGTAATTTTATAGCACGATTATAAAGAAAAATACTAATTAATCCATTTTTAAACCCCTGTTCTTTTAAATCAGCTAAAAACGGATACCAAGCATAGATTGGACCAGCCGATAAAATACCCAGACTAATAACTAAAAAATATTTTTTCCAATCGGTTTTGCCTAATAAATATTTTTTAATTTTTTGATCCGTTAAAATATAATTAAAAATAAAAATTAATATAAATGCCCCCAATATACTAGGTAAAATTTTAATAGCTAAATCAATAAATCTATTTAAACTGGTTATAAAAAATGCAAAATTAAAAATTAGTATAAATAAATAAATTAAGATTACTAAACTTAAAAATTTTACCGAAGGTCTCGACTTAAAAACAAAAAAAGGATTTAAATTACTAAATTTCTGTTTTAATATTTTCATAAATAATAAATCCACATAATTTAACTTAAAATTAATTGCATTATTAAACCAATTAAAATAGCACTGGCAAAACTTAAAACATTTCTCAACACAGCAAATTTTTTACCCAAAATCATACTCTCAGCTGGCAACTGAACAATACCTACCGTTACCCAAGTTAATATAAAAGTTGTAATAACCGCTAAACTAATTCCAATTTTCATAAATTCTCCTGCTAAAATATAAGAAGTAATTGGGTTACCAGCTGCTAAACTACCAATCATGGCTCCTAAAAAAGAATCCACTAAAATATTATGTTGAAACAACTTTATTATCCAACCTGATTCTAATAAAGGATTTAATAAAGAAATTAACAAAATAACACCTACTATTAAAGGCAAAGTTATTATTATTATTTTTTTAGTTTTCTGATAAGATTGTAAAAGTTTCTTATTCATATACTATATTATAATTATTCCTCTTCCTCAATACAAATCTTTTTATCAATAATTGCTTTAATTGTTTTATAAATTAAAAATCCAAGCACTAAATTTAAAAATACAAATAATATCCATGACATAATCTTAAAAAAATATAAATTTGTCTCCGAATACATCAAAAAAGTTCCAATTGTCATTGTAGCCAATGGAAATGAATATGCCCACCAGGATAAATAAAATTTAATCTTAATAAATAATCTATATTGGCAAAGCATTAAAATAAATAAAAAAGCACCAAAATAATAAAGAATTTTAGCAAAAGGATTAATTTCTCCCATTAATTTCACTAGTGAAATAAAACCAATTATTGGTGGAGCAAATAAAATAAATAAAGTTGGCATTAATTTATCTGGAAGAGGATGATGAAAAATTATCCGATTCATTACTAAAACTGTTAAAATTAACCACCAAAATAAACCAATACTAAAAAAGAACCACGACAACTCCAAAGAAAAATGCTGTACACCAGCAATCGGAATAATAATACAACCAACTACTGGAATAAACCATGAGGGATTAATATGCTCTATTTTAAATTTATCATGACTAATCCAAGTAGAAATAATTATTAAAGTAAAAATAAATTGAATTAATACACCAATCCACCAAACATATTTAGAAATAACAATATTTGTACTTAAATAAATTATACTAGAAATAAGGAATAGTTTAGCTAAAATTGGATAAAAATTAATCTTAATCGGATGATTAAATTCTTTTTTTACTTCTGCTGGATATTTAAATATTTTTAATATATAAATAAATATAATTAAAAAACTCAATGCAATAGAAAAATAAAATAAATAACTACTTAAACTAAATGATAATTCAAAAATATGCTCTGCTTTTTGCCAAGCCAAAGTAAAACCAATTAAACCAAGAGTAATTGATAAAAAAGAATTTGGAAAATTTTTCAACCTATCAAAATTATATTCCCCTCTTACTCTTTTTTTTATATTTATTTTAAACATTTTAATTATTTTATTATTTTACAAATTTAAAAGAGGAAGCGGTAATTCAAAAAATTACCGCTCTAATCAGTCATTATTTATCATTTTTAAGTTCCTCTTCTACAGCTTTTAATTCTGCTTTTAGATCTTCCTGATAAGTTTTTAGATCTTCGACTTCTTCCTTTTGAGAAAAAAATCTTCGAAATCCAAAACCTCTTCCTTGTCCTCTCCCTAATCCTCGACCAGTTCCAGTTCCACAACGACCCATTCCTCTACCAGTCATAGGACCTTCTCCTCTTGGTCCTTGTCCATCAAAATTTGGCATATATTTATTCCTTTCTTTTTATTAGAAATAAATTAATTTCTAATAAAAATTATTACTTATATTACAAGTATATACCCATAACTATATTTTGTCAAGTATTTAAAAAAAAGATTAAAATAATCCTTTTTTCTCTATTCTATAAATTTTTAAAACAATCTTCCAGCCAAATTAATTCCTTTCATTTGTTCGCTAGGTTGTAATTTCAAAAATGACAAAACAGTTGGAGCAATATCGGACAATACTCCTGAAATCTGTTGTTGATATAAAATATCATTATTTAAAGGCTGAGTTTTATTCTTTAAGGCATTATTAACAATAATAAAGGGTACTGGAAAATTACTATGTTCTTTATCAATTTCTCCAGTTTTTAAATTAACAATCTCTTCAGCATTACCATGATCAGCTGTTACTAAAATTGTTCCATTTTGTTGTAAAATTAAGGGTATAACCTTTGATAAATCATTATTTACTTCCTGGACGGCCTTAATTGATGCTTGTAAATTGCCAGTATGACCAACCATATCTGGATTGGCATAATTTACAACATAAAAATCAAATTTCTTATTACCTACTGCTCTAGCTAATTGTTCTGTAACTTGAGGCGCTGACATTTCTGGCTGAAGATCATAGGTTTCCACATTTGGAGAAGGAATCAATATTCGTTCTTCATTTAAAAACTTATTTTCCTTAAGACCATTAAAAAAGAAAGTAACATGAGCATATTTTTCTGTTTCCGCTAAGTGTAATTGAGTTAAATTGGCTTTACTAATAACACTAGCCAAAGTTTCTTGTATTTCTGGACGTCCAAAGGCAACTTCTACTGCTAAATCTGACTGATATTTTGTAAATGTTGTCATTAATATATTATCTAATTTTTTTAATCTGCTAAATTCTTGGAATTCCTCTAAAATCAAAGCTTTGGTTAATTGTCTAGCTCGATCAGCTCTAAAATTAAAAAATATTACAGCATCATTATCATTTATTTCTCCTACTGGATGACCATCTTTTTCTATAACTATTGGCTTAAATTCCTCATCAAAAATATTATGAGCATAAGAATCTCTAATTGCTAAAAGAGGGTCTTCAAAAGTCTCTTCTGACTTTCCATTTACAATAGCATTATAGCTTAGTTTAATTCTGTCCCAATTATTATTTCTATCCATACCATAAAAACGTCCAGCTAAAGAAGCAATTTGACCACATTTAAAATTTTTCAATGTTTCTTGTAAATTCTGTAAAAATATAACTCCCTTATTTCTAGTAGTATCTCGACCATCTAAAAACAAATGTAAATATACTTTTTTTAACTTGTATTCTGCTGCCATTTTAACTAAAGCCTCTAAATGAGCCTGATAAGAATGAACTCCCCCTGTACCTAATAATCCAATTAGATGTAAAGCAGAATTATTTTTTTGAACATGCTTAATTGATTTAATCAACACCTTATTTTTAAAAAAATTACCGCTCAAAATAGCTTTATTAATTCTGTTTAAACTTTGTAATACAATTTGTCCTGAACCAATAGTTAAATGTCCAACTTCAGAATTACCAACTTCGCCATATGGCAAACCAACCGCCTCACCAGATGCTTGTAATAAAAAAGTAGGATAATTTCTAAGTAAATAATCCCAATACTTAAGATTGGCTAAAGAAATGGCATTACCAATAGATGATGAACACACTCCCCAGCCATCTAATATAATTAAAGCGACTGGATTAGTAGTCATAAGTAATTTCTTCTTCTTCGCCCACTAGGACTTTGTTTATTTTTTCTTTAATTAAATTTTCTTTCTCTTGGATAATTTTCAATAAATAATCTCTTTTGTCATTATCTGAGACTCTTTCCAATTCAATAATCCTCTTATTTCTACTATAAATCATATCTGTAATCGCCATTAAAACCTTTTCTTTTTTCTCTTCTGGTACTTCCAACTCTACAAAATACGATTCTACAGATTTTTGTTGGATATCTTCTGCCATAATTTTGTATGTTAATTTAAATAAATCTAATATAATTATAACACATTTTCATCCTAAGGGTGTGTCACTCTTAAGACGAAATGTTCTTGACTTAATCCAAAATAAATGATAACTTTCTATTACAACATATTTATATATGTAATTATATTAAATTAAAAAAAACATGAGCAACATCACCCATTATGAATTGACTACTATTATTGATTCAAATATTCCAGACAATGAACATCCTGAAATAATTGAAAAAATAAAAAAATTAATAACTAAAAATAAAGGCAAAATCAGTTCAGAAAACAATTTAGGAAGAAAAAAATTAAGCTACCCTATTGAAAAATTATTAAAGGGAGTTTTTATTTGCCTTGAATTTGATATAGAGCCAAAAACATTAAAATCAATCGAAAAAGAATTAAAATTAAACAAAAATATAATAAGATACCTTATTATTAAAAAACCTGAAAATGCAAAACCAATTATAGCTGAGGATCCAAAGAAAAAAGAAAAGAAAGTTAAGGAAGAAAAACCAGAAGTAAAAATAGAAGAAATAAAAGAAAAAAAACCAG
Source organism: Candidatus Komeilibacteria bacterium (assembly GCA_030591905.1). Taxonomy (GTDB): domain Bacteria; phylum Patescibacteriota; class Patescibacteriia; order UBA1558; family S5-K13; genus JAIOTH01. The sequence goes on along the minus strand of JAUVAE010000040.1, from coordinate 1,514 downwards.
AAACTACCAAAAAAATTGTTGAAAATCTCGACCAAAACGAAAAGAATAAAGGAGAAGAAGAGAAAAAAACAAATCTTAACGAATTAGATAAAAAATTAGATGAAATTTTAAACGACGATATAATTAATTAAATAATTACAAAGCAAAAATATATGGATTTAAATAAAGCAACAATAATAGGTAGATTAACAGCTGATCCAGAATCAAGAACAACTCCTACTGGACAAACGGTTGTTTCATTTTCAATAGCAACTAATCTAGTATGGAAAGATTCTGATGGAGAAAAAAAAGAAAAAACAGAATTCCATAATATAGTTGCCTGGAGAAAATTAGCTGAAATTATAACTCAATACTTACGAAAAGGTAGTAGAATATATCTAGAAGGCAGATTACAAACCAGGTCATGGGAAGATCAGAATGGAATTAAAAAATACAGAACCGAAATAATAGCTGACAATATGATAATGTTAGATAGTAAACCTGGAAATACTCCTCCTCCAAGTAGTTCAAATGAGACCGAAGATTCTGCTCCTCAAAAAAAAGCTGATGAAGCTGAAGAAGAAATTAATATCGAAGACATACCCTTTTAAATACTAAATACTAAATCCGAAATTCTAAATAAAGGTTCCGTCTGCGGGACGAGGCATTGAACCTGTGTTAACTCCTCGGGCTCGGAAATACAAAAGATTACTTTTGTATTCCTCTCGCCCTACGTCGCTAATAAAATCTAAAATTTAATAAAAAATATGAGAAAAAATACTAAAACTAATACTAGAAATACTAGAAATAATAAAAATCCCTTAAGTAAGAAAAAGTATTGTTATTTTTGTTTTAAAAAAGCAGATTATATTGATTTTAAAGACACCCAAATTCTACAAAGATTTATTAGTTCTTACTCTAAAATAGTACCTAAAAAAAGAAGTGGCATATGTTCTAAACACCAAAGAAAGCTCAGTAAAGCCATTAAAAGAGCAAGATTTATGGGTTTATTACCATACACTAAGTAAGGAATTATTAATTTCTAATTCCGAATTTCAATTTAATATCCCTGCCTACCGGCAGGCAGGTAATGAATGAATTTCAAATTAATAATTTAAAATTGATTTACAATATGTTAGAATTTAGTGATTTAAAACTAAATAAGATTATTTCTCTTAATAATCAACCATATAAAATTATAACAGCACAGCATTCTAAACAAGCTAGAAGCAGTGCTGTTTTAAGGACTAAATTAAAAAATTTAATCACCGGCGATGTTTTAGAAAAAACATTTAATGGTAGTGATAAGGCCGAAGAAGCTGATTTAGGAAGAACTAAGGCTAGTTACTTGTATAATGATCAAGAAAATTTTTATTTTATGGATCAAAAAACATTTGAACAATTTTCCTTGCCAAAAAAAATTGTTAGTGAGCAGTCTAATTATTTAATTGATGGTACAATAGTAGATGTACTAAAATTTAACGGTGAAGCTGTTTCTATAGGATTAGCTACTAAAATAAATTTTAAAGTTACTT
>JAUVAE010000036.1 GCA_030591905.1 Candidatus Komeilibacteria bacterium | reverse complement strand
TTAACTCATGGTTGGAAAGTAAATTTTAGTGGTAAATTTTATGAATCAGTTCAATATACTACTGATAAAGATGGATTTTTAGATTATGATGCTATTGAAGCGTTAGTTAAAAAAGAAAAACCAAAATTAGTTTTTGTAGGGGCTACAGCTTATTCTAGAATAATTAATTTTGAAAAATTAGCCCAAATAGTTCATGCTGAAAATGCATTTTTAATTGCTGATATTGCTCACATTGCTGGTTTAATTGCTGGTGGAGTTCACCCTTCTCCAGCTGGACATGCTGACGTAATTACTACTACAACTCATAAAACATTAAGAGGTCCCAGGGGAGCAATGATTATGTGTGATGGCGATAAATCTAACTCAGTTAAAAAACCAGACCCAGTAATCGGCTGGAAAGAGTCCAAACATAATCTACCAAGTTATATTGATAGAGCCGTATTCCCGGGATTACAAGGTGGTCCTCATAATCAAACTACTGCTGGAATAACTCAAGCTTTATTTGAAGTCCAACAACCTGAATTTAAAGAATATGCCGAACAAATTGTTAAAAATGCTCAGACCTTAGCTGAAGAATTAATGAACGCTGGATTAAAAATCATAACTGGGGGGACTGATAATCACTTAATGTTGATTGATGTTACGCCTTTTAATATTACTGGCTCTGAAGCTGAAACTGCTCTAGAAAAAGCCATGATTACTGTGAATAAAAATGTCATACCTTTTGACTCAAGATCACCATTTGATCCATCGGGTATTAGAATCGGTACGCCAGCTTTAACTTCGAGAGGTATGAAAGAAGATGAAATGAAACAAATCGGGGAAATGATTGTGGAAATTTTAAAAAATCATAAAGATGAAAAGATTTTAACTAGAATAAAAAATCAGGTCAAAAACCTGTGTGATAAATTTCCCTTATATTCTGATTTATCATATTAAACTTACTATATAATAAATTCAAAACCCTGTTTTAAAACAGGTTTTTTTGTTGTTCACAAGATTTTTTAATTTCTTGAGAAACTCTTTTATAAAAAGATAAAGCAAATATAAACGCTAAAAATGTAGCAAATAAACGAGCATACCAAATCCCTTTAATACCCCAATCTAACCCATAAGCTAAAAAAGCAACCAAAGGTAAGAAAAATATTATCAACCTAAAAAGATTTACTAAAACATCTTTTATTGGATGACCTGCTACTTGTAATAATTTTGCTATAACATATATTATAGCAATAACTGGATAACAATATACTGTTATTTTAAAATAAAGAATTCCTACACTTATTAAGGTTATATTATTAGTAAATATTGAAAGAAACATTCCTGAAAAAAAATAAAATACAATGCCAACAAATAGACTTATTATAAAACTTGCTTTAGCTGTATAGTATAAAATAAATTTTATTGAATCATAACGCTTAGCCCCTAAATACATCCCCAACAAGGTTAATAAAGCTGAACTAATTCCAATTAATACAATCGTATATAAAGCTTCTAATCTCGATGCTAAACCAAAACCAGCTACCATTTCTTGTCCAAAACGAGAGACAAAAAAATTAACTAACATAGCTCCTGATGATAATAACATTTGAGAGACAGCAATCGGTGCTCCTATTTTAAATATTTTTTTTATTAAATCAGTATTAAAATTAAATTGCCTAAAATTAAAATTAAAAAAAGAAGAATTCTTAATAAACAAAAATATAAAATAGGTTACAAAGGAAAACAAAAATCCACAAAAAGTTGCCCAAGCAGCTCCTCTAATACCCCAATCAAAAACAATTATAAAAATTGGATCCAGAATTAAATTTATAACTACAGCAATTATTAAAATAGTAGCTGGAGCAATGTGATTCCCCTCTCCAGCTAGAATAGACCTAAATATTACTGAGGCAACCAGAAAAAAACTACCAATAAAAATTATTCTAAAATATTGAATAGCTAATAGTAAAGTATAGCCACTAGCACCTAAAAATTTAAAAATTACTGGGGTAATAATATAACCAAATAAACTTATAAAAACTCCTAATATTAGGCCTACAATCACCGCATGATGAGCAACCCTAGATGCTTCTTCGTTATTCTGAGCACCAATATATTTAGAAATTAAAGTAGTAACCCCGATACCAAATCCAGTCACAGTAGCCACAATAATTAAAAAGACTGGCATGGCAAATGTAATTGCTGCCACCGCTTCATGTCCAATTTTAATAACAAAAAAAGTATCTATAATCAGATACAAGGCTTGAAATAAAAGACTAAAAATTATGGGACCAGCTAAGCTCCATAATGCTTTTTTAGGATTTGCTATAAATTCATTTAAACGAGAACCATTAGTTAAATCCTCACCATTTTGAAATAATTTATTAACCATAGAATAATACTGAAATAATATCATATTAGATATAAAAATGGCAATGGGGATAAAAAAAGTTCCCAAGGTAAAAAAATACGCTATGAGAACTTATAAAAATTCGATTTTCTACAAACCTTAAACAAACTTTAAATAAATTTCTTTGATTTTTTCCTTTTTTTCTTGATTATCTAAAGAAGATCTATTTATTTTTGCCTTAAGTTTTCTAATATGTTTTCTGATGCCTTTTGAGAGTCTTCGAGATTTTTGATTTTTAGACATGATTCCTCCTCTTCAAATATTACCCTCTTTTCTACAACTTATAACTTTTAGTATACTTTGTCAATCAATTAGTAAATAAAGTTTCCCCGCAGCAAGCTGGTGGGGTAGTTAATCAGAACTCGCTCCATTCATACAAATTCGGAGCAAGCTCCGAGGTATTGAACCTGTGTTAGCTCCCTGCCTGCCGGTAGGCAAGCTCGGCTTCCGCCTTCGTCCTTCGATAAACTCAGGACTATGGCGGACACAGCGGAAATATAAAAGATTGCTTTTATATTCCTCTCGCTCTACATCGCTAAATAAAAAACCCTAAACCTGAGCAAAGTAAATGGTTTAGGGTAATATTTAAAAATTATAATCCAAATTTACTATATAAGTTTCTAATTTTATCCTCTACTTCTAGACTATCAGAAAAATTCCTCCGGATACTAGCTTTCTGGTGGGCGATATATCTCCTGACACTTTTAGGTAATCGGTGCATTTTTATTTTTACTTCCTTCCTTTTTAATTATTTTTTAAATTAATTTCATAAACAATTTGTTCTAATCTTTTTAGATTTCTTTTAGCTTCATCAAATTTTTGTCTTGATTTTCCAGAAATATAAAGTTGCATCATAAAACCTACTACTTCTTTAGTCATCTTAGTATATTTCTTAATTTTAGATAAATTCTTTTTATTTCCTAATAAAACTGCTTGTCTCACTAATTCACCAGTTAAATCACATAAGCCTCCAATATATTCTTCTGGTCCAAAATGAAAGTCAGGATCTAGTTTTAATTCTTTTCCTTTTAAAGTTGCTACAAAAAAAGTAGCTTCTAAAAATTCTTCCACACAGGCCCGATAAGATCCTTCAAATTGGAGTCTATTGCTGTAATTATATTTCTTGTTCAAATCTGTTAATAAACCTCGAACTTCTTTTAAAATTTTCTCGGCTTTAGCAATTTCACCATCATGAGCTGTAAAAATTGCTTGTTTACTTTTAGTAAGTCCTTCGGAAGAAATTTTGTGTAAAATTCCTCTCTCTTGATAATAAAGTTTTAAGTCTTTTAAAATTTTATCGAATATTTTTTTAGACATAATATTAAATTTATTAATTTATTAGTAGACTATACTATAGCATAAATCCCCACACTTTCAAATAAAGTGTGGGGATGAAATTTTGTTTTGTAAAAATGTGGACAAAAAGGTAAAAAATAAAAAAGGAAATCTAATATTAATACCAAATTTCCTTAAAAAATTAAACTTACAGCTCATGGTTAGTGGTTAGTTCTTGATCTTTTCATACTTCGAACAATAAAAACAGAAAAAACTAACACAATTATAACCATCAAATTCCAGTTATTAAAATCTGAAATTGTAACAAAAAGTATTAGAGCTAAAACTGTAGCAACGGCTAAAAAAACAACTGAAGTTTTAGCAAACAAAAAGATGGGTTTTTTCTCTGCGGATTTAATAAAAAGAAAACCAACAACCATAAATATGATCCCAAAAAACGTAAGAATCATAAATAAACCTGACAAGAAACTTAAAAACGTCACTTCACTTCCACTACCAACCAAAGCCGAAGACACCAATAACCCCAATATGACCATAAATAATACTTTTTTCATAATATCCTCCAATATTTTTTTATTTGATTTTAAATCTTAATACATATTAATAAAAATGTAAAGGCAAAATGTGGACAAATAAGCAAATATCAGGTAAATTTACATTGTAAAATAAAAGCTAATCACTAATAAAATATGTCATTTTCAATTGGAATAGTAGGCTTACCAAATGTTGGAAAATCAACATTATTTAAAGCCTTAACAAAGAAACAAGTAGATGCATCTAATTACCCCTTTTGTACTATTGAACCAAATGTGGGTGTAGTCACTGTGCCCGATGAAAGATTAGACGCTCTATCTAAAATACATAAGTCTGAAAAAACTATTTATACTACAATAGAATTTCTTGATATTGCTGGATTAGTAAAAGGAGCTTCCAAAGGAGAAGGTTTGGGTAATAAATTTTTATCTAATATTAGAGAAGTTGACGCTATCTTACAGGTTGTCCGTAGATTTAATGATCCTAATGTTACTCATGTTCATGGCGAAATAAATCCCCAGAGCGATCAAGAGGTTATAAATCTAGAATTAATAATGGCAGATTTAGAAATTATAAACAAACTCTTAGATAAAATAAACTCCCAACTCAAGGGGCCACATGATAAAGAGGTAGATAAATTAAAAACTGTCCTAGATAAAATTAAAAATACTTTAGAAAATAATAAACTTGCTATAGAAACAGATTTAAATATAGAAGAAAAAAAATTAATTAAAAGTTATAGTCTACTCACTATTAAACCAATGCTTTATGTTTATAACGTTGATGAAAATGAAATAAACGACAAAGCTGAGAATGGTTTAACTATTTGTGCCAAGCTAGAATCTGAGTTAGCTGAATTATCACCGCAAAACGGGATCCCGTCCGCGGGAGAAGGAAATGACCTACAAGAATATATGAACGAATTAGGAATCCAAAATACAGGCTTAAATAAATTAATTAAAGAATCATATAAAGCCCTTGATTTAATAACATTTTTAACCAGCGGACCTAAAGAATCTCGAGCTTGGACAATTAAAAAAGGAGCTAAAGCTCCCCAAGCAGCTGGAAAAATACATACAGATTTTGAAGAAGGATTTATCAGAGCAGAAGTTATTAATTGGAAAAATTTACTTGATGCTGGTGGAGAAGTACAGGCCAAAGAAAAAGGATTAATTAGATTAGAAGGTAAAGATTATATTACTCAAGATGGAGATGTTATGGTTTTCAGATTTGCAAATTAATTGACATATTAGATTTTTTAAATTAAGATATACTATTAAAATTAAAAAATCTGGAGGTGAAATGAAAATTGCAATATATGTTGTAGTGACATTAACAAGTATCTTTTCGATAATAAAAATACTTAAATCTCAAAAAAAAGAACCTGATACTTTTACTAACTGCGCATTCATTTTCATAATTACAGCTGTTAATGTCTGTTTATGGCTTAAAATTTAAAGCTTCTTTTCTCTTTATAAAGAAGCTTTTTTATTTCTCAAAATCATTAATCAACATTACGTCTCCAAAAGAATAAAATCGATACTTATCTTTAATAGCTTTTTGGTACGCTTTTTTAACTAAAGTTTTCCCAGCTAAAGCTGAAATTAACATTAAAAGAGTTGATTGTGGTAAATGAAAATTAGTAATTAAATTACTAACAAATTTAAATTTATATCCAGGATAGATAAATATATCTATCCATTTTTTCTGGGATTTTAAAGTTCCTTTTTGACTGGCAAAAGCTTCCATGATTCGTACAGTAGTAGTTCCGACAATGATAATTCTTCGACCATCTTTTTTAGCTTTATTCAAATAATCAGCTGTAGCTTTATCTAAAATTCCAAACTCGGAATGGATTTGATGGTCCTCTATTTTTTTTTCTTTAACTGATTCAAAAGTTCCTAAACCGACATGTAGAGTCACATATTTAAAAATTACTCCTCGCTTCTTTAACTTAGTCATTAAACGATTAGTAAAATGTAATCCTGCTGTCGGAGCAGTCTCTGGACTCAAAAAATTCAAAGGCAAGATTGATCTTGATATTGATATGAATGAGTTGCGGAGTAGAGAATGCAGGTAATCGTAGATACTTCTATTTGGATTGATTATTTTAAGGGTGGAAGTAAATCAGGAAAGCTGGACTATTTAATTAATGAAAATATTGTAGTTGTTAATGATTTAATTCTTGCTGAACTTATTCCATTTTTGAAAATCAAAAAGCAAAGAACAGTAATCAGTCTACTGAATTCAATTAATAAACTAGATATGAATATTAATTGGGATCAAATAATTGATTATCAGTACAGATGTTTGAAAAAAGGCATTAACGGAATTGGATTACCAGATTTGATTATCGTTCAAAATGCCATACAGAATCTCTGTGAGATATATACTCTTGATAATCATTTCAAGTTGATTAATAATGTAATTAAACTTAAGTTAACTGGATAATAAATATCCAAATGATGTATCCTGTTGTAAATAAATTAAGATATGAAGGACAGGATAATTTCTCTATAGCTCAGAGTACTGGGAATGCTATTAATATTAATATTCAGTATTCATTTGTCTGCTGAAATAATATATTTTCAGATGAAACTTCGTTAATATTTTATCTCCCTGAGAAAACAGAAGTTAATATCAGTATATATAATATTATAGGTCAAAGAGTGAATGTGATGTTTATCTTATTAAGACAGATTCAATGGGGTATGTTGGAGTGGAAGAGGGTGAACCTGAATTTATCCCTGAAAATATTTCTTATTCGATTATATCATATACAGGAAAATACATTTCAT
>JAUVAE010000039.1 GCA_030591905.1 Candidatus Komeilibacteria bacterium | reverse complement strand
CTGATCTTTTCGTATTTATTGGTCCTGGTAAATTCAAATTATATCTTTGGGATAATAGAAAAGATAGCGAGACATATCAAGAAAAAATGGAAATAGAAGGTGGAGAAGACAATTTAATATCAGTAATAGTTCCTCCAGGTGTTGTGCATGGATATAAATGTATTTCCGAAAAGCCTGCTTGGTGCATTAATTTACCTAATAAATTATATAAAGGAAAAAATAAAGCAGAAAAAATTGATGAAATAAGATGGGAAGATAATCCAGACTCACCATTCATAATAAAATAACAAATAACAAACACCTAATTACAAATAAATTTCTAATAACAAATTCTAAATGCCAAATTAGACATTAATAATTAAAAATTTATTAGATATTAGAAATTAGGATTTAGAAATTCAAACTTATGTTAACCTACATTCAACCAATTTATGTATTCATTCTGGCACTAATTTTAGCAATTTTGGAAGTCCAAATTGAAGGAGCCCATGGTTGGGCTAAAAACCTACCAACTTGGAGAGCAAATCCTAATAAATGGTATGCTAAAATTTATATGAAAATAGTGGAGGGGAAAGAGATGACTGGTTATCATTTATCGCTTTTCTCCATGATTTTATTACTATTTCATTTTCCTTTTGTTTCTGGAGTAGAATGGACTATAGCTAACGAAATAAGCACTATTATTATATTTTTATTTTTTATCATAGTAGAGGACTACTTATGGTTCGTGGTCAATCCTTACTTTACTGTCAAAAATTTTAAAGGAAATCATATGTTTTGGCATAAAAAATGGTTTCTGAAAATCCCGCGAGATTATTGGACTGCTATTCTAACTTCTCTTTTATTGGCTTTATTTAAAAACATTTACTACTGCCCAGGATATATTTATGATTGGTTAATTATGTTTGGAATCTTATTTGTTTTAACTATTTTAACCAAAGAATTTATTAAAAAGTTTAAACCAGAATGGGAGTAATCAAGCTAAGCTTGATCAATTTCTAATTTTTAATTTCAAATTTCGAATAAATTTCTAATGATGCAATTTCAAATTAATTAAAAATTCTTAAATTCGAATTCACCCTGTTAAATATAACAACAATTATCCATTTAACAGGGTAAAATTAAAATTTAAAATTAATAATTCAAAATTATATGAAAGACTGTATATTTTGTAAAATAATTAAAGGGGAAATTCCTTGTCACAAAATTTATGAAGATGATAATTTTTTAGCTTTTCTTGATATTCAACCAATTGCTAAAGGACATACTTTAATAATCCCTAAAAAACATTATAATACTTTTGAAGAAACTCCATCTGACTTATTAGAAAAAATAATGCCAGTTATCCAAAAAATAGGCATAGCTCTTAAAAAATCATTGGCAGCAGACGGTTTTAATATTGGTTTAAATAATGGTCAAGCAGCCGGACAATTAATTCTTCATACTCACTTTCATGTCATCCCCAGATTTAATGATGATGGTTTGCATACTTGGCCATCTGTAAAATGCACTGAAGAGGAGTTTAAACAAATTACTGAAAGTATTAAAGCAAAAATTAAATAAATAATCGCTCATAAATTCCAAATACTTCTAAATTTTCTACCTACTAAAAAACTAAGAAATAGATGACTACTTATATGCATACAAAAAACAATACAGAATATATATTAAAAATGCTGAAAAAATATGCTTACCACTCCCAATCATACAATATTTTAAAAAAAGATAAACTATATTTTTATTCACCATCTGGAATTGATGGTGTAATTGCCTATGTAGTTTATGCTAATGTTGCTATTGTCGCTGGCGATCCAATATGTGATATTTCTGATTTTCATGAATTCATCTCCGAATATAAAAATTTCTGTAAAAAACAAAAATGGCAATGTTGTTTTCAGTCAATCACAAAACGATGTAAAAACATCATCGAAAAAATGGATTTTAGTTTAATTAAAATTGGCGAGGAGCCTATTTTCGATTTAAATAAATTTTCTTTAGAAGGCAGTAAATTCAGAGGATTACGTAAAAATATAAACAGTGCTAAAAAACACGGATTAACAGTAATTGAATACAATCCATTATTAAAACGATGCCCAAAATGGGAAAAAGAAATGGAAGAACTCTCTATTGCCTGGAAAAAAATTAAAGGTTCAAAAGAATTCTCTTTCTTAATTGGCACACCTAGTATTGCAAATCCTGGAGAAAGAAAATATTTTCTGGTATTATTAAATAATAAAGTCGAATCATTTGTTACATGCACGCCTATTTATAGTAGAAATGGCATTTATTTTGATGCAATGCGACGTAAGAAAAAAACAATAAATGGTACAAATCAATTACTATTTACTGAATCTTTCCGTATTTTAAAAAAACAAGGATATGTCTTGGCTACTCTTGGCACGGCACCATTATCCTATAAACATGTAAATGATCCAAACCAAAGTCGAATGATTAAATTAGCATTAAAATTAACTTTTGAGCATTTAAAATATTTTCACAGATATAAGCCTCTTTATCAATTTAAAAAACAGTTTGGTCCAAGCTCATGGGAGGCTAATTATTTAGCATTTTCACCACGATTTTTCAATCCAGTTATACTATATGCTTTATTAAAAGCTTATGATCCGACCAATGTAACTAAAAAACTATTACGTGAACTTAATTTCAGATGGGAAAAAATAAAAAAATTAAACAAAAATAAAATAATCTAACAACATAAGAATTCAACCATTTAACAATTTAATCTCATGAAAAATCCTTATAAAAAAATTAGCGGCAAAACTGTTTACAAAAATAAATTTATCATTTTAAATGTTGATGAAATTTTAATCGAGGGTAAAAGAGGTCAATATGTTACTACAATTGAACATCAATCAGATAAATTTATTTTTTTAATTGTTAAAGATAATAAAAATAATTTCTATCTAGTTAAACAATGGCGTTATCCAATTAATAAAGAAACTATTGAATTTGTAGCTGGAGGAGTGGAACTCAAAGAAACTCCATTACAAGCCGCTAAAAGAGAATTGCATGAAGAATTAGGAATGAAAGCTGAAAAATGGACTTCTCTGGGAAATATTATTTCTGCTCCAGGAAAATCCAAAACCAAAATTTATATTTATTTAGCAGAAAAAGCTAAAATAATTGATGAAAATTACAAAACTAATGCTGAATACACTGAAAGATTAAAAATAAATAAAAAAGGATTAAGTAATTTAATAAAAAAAAATAAAATAGACGGAGCAGGTTCAAGTGCAGCTTACCTTAAATATTTAATCCATAAAAATAAGATTAAATAATATTTAACCCGTTAGATGAATACTTAAATCTTCGGGTAGATAAATTTCAAAATAACATTCAATTATATGCAATCAAACGAAAATCAAAAATTTAATGGGTTGAAAATTTTTATCACTGGTGGAGCCTGCCTTCGCTGAAGCTACGGCAAGACTTAAATTTCAATACAAAACATAATAAAATAACATATGACCAAAAATAATAAAATCAAAATCTTCATTACGGGAGGCGCAGGATTTATCGGAACAAATTTCATTTTATATATGATGAAAAAATATCCTGATTATCAAATAATTAATTTTGATAGTTTAACTTATGCTGGTAATTTAAATAATTTAAAATCAATTGAAAATAATCCCAAGTATAAATTTATCAAAGGTGATATTTGTAATCCTGGAGAAGTTAAACCAGCCATGACTGGCTGTGATTGGATAGTACATTTTGCTGCTGAATCTCATGTCGACAGATCTATTATGGATCCCGATACCTTTGTGAAAACCAATATTTTAGGTACTAATGTTTTATTAAGAGTTGCCAAGGAATTAGAAATTAAAAGATTCCATCACATTTCTACAGATGAAGTTTTTGGTGAACTAGGAAATGAGGGTAAGTTCACTGAAAAAACTCCTTATGACCCCAGAAGTCCTTATTCAGCTTCTAAAGCTGCAGCTGACCATTTAGTCCGAGTTTATTTTCATACCTTTGGTCTACCGATAACAATCTCTAATTGTTCTAATAATTACGGACCATATCAATTCCCAGAAAAATTTATTCCTTTATTTGCCTCAAATTTAATTGAAAATCAAAAAGTACCTCTTTATGGTGAAGGATTAAATATTCGGGATTGGATTCATGTTGATGACCATTCTAGTGCTTTGGATTTAATTTTACATAAAGGAAAAATAGGGGAGACTTATTGTGTTGGCGGAGATGCTGAAAAAACTAATTTAGAAATTACTAATTTAATTTTAAAATACTTTAAAAAGGGTGATGAAATGATTGAAAAAGTTGCTGATCGCGCCGGTCATGATTTTAGATATGCGATAGACTTCTCTAAGATTAAAAAAGAATTAGGATGGTCACCAAAAGTAAATTTTGAAAAAGGATTAGCAGAAACATTAAAATGGTATCAAGACAATCAAGATTGGTGGAAAAAAATTAAGTCTGGGGAATATAAAAAGTATTATGAAGAACAATATAAAAACAGGAGTTAGGTTTTAGCTTTTAGGAATTAGGAAAATACAAAATACGAATTAAGAATTACTAAAAATAACTTTTTTCTTTGTCTTTAAAAATACTATCCATTTGTCATTCTGAACTTGATTCAGAATCTGCAGCCATTCATCGCTTTAATTATCAAAAGATCCTGAAATAAATTCAGGATGACAAAGAAAAAATGAAATCATTATGTCTAAAACAATGAAAATATTAATACTTGGTGCTCAAGGTATGCTCGGCAAAGATATGGCTGAAGAATTTTCTAATTATCAACCAATTTTATTTGATCGAAAAAATTTAGATTTAACAGATTTTTCTAGAGTTAAAGAAAAATTACATAGAATCAAACCAGACTTAATCATTAATTGTGCTGGCTATACTGATGTTGAAAAGGCTGAAGAGCAAGAGGATCTAGCTAGTTTGATAAATGGTAGAGTAGTAAGTGATTTAGCTCAAATTTGCCGAGATTTGAACATTATATTAGTACATATCAGTACTGAATATGTTTTTAATGGAGAGAAAAAAGAAGGCTATAATGAAGATGATCAATCTAACTCCCAAAATGCCTATGGTAAATCCAAGGCTTTAGGTGAAAAATTATTAATAGAAGACTGTCGAAAGTATTATTTAATTAGAACTTCTTGGATTTATGGACACAATCTTCAAAAAGGTAAAGAACGAGGAATTAATTTTGTAGACAGAATGATTGAATTAGCCGGAGAAAAAGAGGAGTTAAATTTAGTAAATAATCAATTTTCTAAACCTACTTATACTAAAGACTTATGTGAAGCTATTAAAAAATTAGTGGAAGAAAAATATGAATTTGGAATTTATCACTTAGTAAATGAAGAAAAAACTAATCCTTTAGAATTTGCTCAAGAAATATTTAAAATAAAAAAGATTGATATTAAAATCAATCCCATTTCTTATCAAGATTATCCTTCTAAAGTAAATCGGCCGATTAATGCTGTTTTAAATAACAATAAATTCCCTAAGCTCCGTTCTTGGAAACAAGCATTAAAAGATTATCTCTTGTCTGCCGACAGGCAGGTAAAATAAAAAAGAGGTTTATTTAAAAAATAATCCTCTTTACATAATTATAAATTTTTTTGATATTTAGAAATTCTTCGTTCTCCATAAAATCTTCTAAAATTTTAACAATTTCTTGAAGATACTTTGAAGCATCATTTATTAATGATGCTTTTCCTGAAGATTCTGAAGATGTTAAAAATTCTCTTTCCTTATCATCAAAACCCAAACAAAAATGATAAATTCCCTCAATTTTCTTCAATCCTTTAAGTTTAATTCTGAATTGACTATCTTTGATAACAGTAGTTAGAATCTTACCAATTTCTTCAGATTCTTTAATAGCATTATCAATTAACAATTCCTCTGATTCCTTTATCGATAACTTTCTAAAGAATTCTCCGGAAAATTTTATTGGTTTTTTAGTCTTTTTCCCTAAGATTTTATCTTTTCCTTCTTTATCTCTAGAGAGTATGAGTAATTGAGAATGATATATTTTATTCCTAAAATCTCGATCTCCAGGGATAGGAATTATTATTAAGAAAACATAGAATGGTCCCTTACCGTATAATCTTAGAAAATCACTTATCCTAGACTCTAAATAGTCCCAATCAACCAAATCACCTTCTTTAAAAACAATTTCCGCCATGGTTTCCTCCTATTTAATTTTTTGTTATTGTAAAACCATACATTTATTAATGCTTCTTGTCAATAAAAAGCATCAACCTCTCTCCCTCTAATCCCTCTCTCCTAGTCAGGAGAGAGGGAAGGATGTTTATTTTACTAATACATTACCAATATACTAAATCATTAAATTTATACATACTAATAAATAAATTCTAGTACGTGCCTCTCTCCTGGCTAGGGGAGAGGTTAGGAGAGGGG
>JAUVAE010000014.1 GCA_030591905.1 Candidatus Komeilibacteria bacterium | reverse complement strand
TCTTGGCTCCTTTATTCACCTGTAAATTACTTAAAGTTAACATATATTTAATTAATTTAAATTTATTTATTTCTTATTTTCCTTACCATCCGACTTATCTTCCGTAGCTTCCTGCCTGCCGGTAGGCAAAGTAGCGGAGGGAGAAGTTTTAACGAAGGATGGTTTTTTTTCTTCTTTCTTAACTTCTTTCTCCTGTACAGGCGATTCATGAATCGTCTCTCCTTTTTCTTCTTTTACTGGTTCTTGCTTGTCCTCCGAAACTTTAGTGGAGGTGGGTTTTTCTTCAACTTTTCTAAGTCTTTGTAAAGCTTCAAAAGTACATCTGACATTATTTATTTTATTTTTACATCCATACATCTTAGCAATCACATCTTTAATACCAGCTAATTCTAAAACATCTCTGATTACTCCACCAGCGATTACTCCTCTTCCTTCTGGGGCTGGCTTTAAAAATACTTTAGCAGCTTTAAATTTATGCATTACTTCATGCGGAATAGTATCTTTATAAGCATTTACAATCATCATATCTTTTTTGGCTCTATCAACAGCTTTATTAATAGCAATAGCAACATCAGCACCTTTGGCTACTCCCCAACCAATTTTTTTATTCAAATCTCCGATCACAACACAGGCTCTGAATCTTAATCTTTTACCACCAGCCATAACTCTAGTAACTCTAGCGATATCAAAAACTCTTTGTTCAAATTCTGGTTTTTCTCTTTTTTTATAATTGTCTCTCATATATTATATAATTTATATCTTAAAACTTTAAACCCTCAGCTCTAGCACTATCTGCTAAGGCTTTTACTTTTCCATGATATTGACGAGAACCTCTGTCAAAAACGACTTCCTCTATCTTAATGTCTTTAATCTTTTTAGCAATTAATTTCCCTAGCTCTTCAGCCATCTTAATATTTTTTCCACTACCTTTTAATTCTTTATCACTAGCGCTAACTAAGGTCATTTTCTTTTCATCATCAATAACTTGAGCATAAGAATGTTTTAAACTAAAATAAACACTTAATCTAGGTCTTTGAGCGGTACCTTTAACAACTGACCTAACTCTATTATGTCTTCTAGCTTTTAAAATATTTATTTTCTTATTTTTATCCATATCTATTAACCTATTAATCAATTATTTTTATTCTCCTGTTTTAGCTACTTTACCTTCTTTTCTTCTAATTACTTCATCAACATATTTAATTCCTTTGCCTTTATAAGGTTCTGGTTTTTTAACAGCTCTAATTTCAGCAGCAACTTGTCCAACCAATTGTTTATCAAATCCGCTAATAGTAATTAAATTCTTTTCAATCTGAACTTCTATTCCTTCTGGTAAATTATAATCAACTGAATGCGAATAACCAACATTTAAAACTATTTTTTTACCTTGTAAAACAACTTTATACCCCACACCATTAACTTCTAATTGTTTACTAAAACCTTCTGTAACACCAATTACCATATTATTAATTAAGCTTCTTTGTAAGCCCCATCTTGATTTTTGCTCTTTATTCTCAGCATTTTCTACTGAAACTAAAACTTTTTTATCTTTTATTTCAACATTAACATTAGGGACTAAATTTTCTATTAATTTACCCTTGGGACCAGAAACTTCAATTGTAGCATCTTTAATAGATACTTGAACTCCGTCTGGTATATTTACTGGTTGTTTTCCTATTCTTGACATAATTTTTTAGTTAATAGTTCTTTTTCACTGACATTTACCATATTTCAAATAATAATTCACCACCTACTTGTACTCTTCTAGCTTTTTTATTACTCATCACTCCATCAGAAGTAGAAAGTACTGCAATCCCAAGATCATTTAAAACTCTTGGTAATGAATCTTTTCTAACATAAATTCTTTGTCCTGGTTTACTAATTCTCTTAATATGTTCAATGCTTGGCTGACCATCTTCTTGATATTTTAATACAATTTTTATTTCATCGAATTTATTCTTCTCTCCTCTATTAAAATTTCCGATAATTTTCTCCGTAGATTCTATAAAATTCTCTCTAGCTAATAATTTAGCAATTTCATATTTAATTTTTGAAAATGGCAAAACCAACTCTTCTTTATGAACAGCTTGAGCATTCCTTATTCTTGTTAACATATCAGCTATTGGATCAGTCATCATATATTTTATATTGTTATAATTGTTATAATTGTTAAATGGTTAAACTATCAGCAATCTAACAGTTTAACGGTTTATTTTATTACCAGCTTGATTTTTTAATTCCTGGCATTTCTCCTTTGGAAGCTAATTCTCTAAAACAAATTCTACATAATCCAAAATCTCTCATATAACTCCTTCTTCTACCACAACGCCAGCATCTTCTATTAATTCTAGTAGAAAATTTTGGTGTTTTATTTGATTTTGCTATTCTTGCTTTTGTAGCCATAAAATTAATTGTTTTTAAAATTGTTATTTATCAAGTTTTACTTGATCCTTAAGTTTATTTTCTAAATCTTCATCAACAATGAATGGGAAACCAAGATATTTTAATAAAAAATAACATTCTGCTTTATTTTTTGATGTAGTAGTGATTGTTAATTCTAAACCATGAACATGTTCTACTTCATCACTTTTAATTTCTGGAAAAATTGTATGTTCTTTAAATCCAAATGAAAAATTACCCTTTTGATCAATATGTTTATTTAAAGCATCTATACCATGAAAATCTTTCATCCTAGGAAAAGTAATATGAACTAACTTTGTTAAAAAATCATCCATTCTTTTACCTCGCAAAGTAACTTTTGCTCCGACAACCATTCCTTCTCTAATCTTAAAAGCTGAAATTGATTTCTTAGCTTTAGTAAAGACAGGTTTTTGACCACTAACTCTAGTTAATGTATTTTCAACAGTTTTAACATGTTCTTTATTTGTTAAAGACTTACCTAAACCAACATTTAAAGTAACTTTTTCAATTTTAGGAATAGCCATAACATTTTGATAGCCTAATTCTTCCTTCATTTTAGAAATTACTTCTTTCTGATATTGTTCTTTAATTGTTTTCATTATTATAATATTAATCTATTACTTCTTTACATTTTTTACAAACTCGATACTTTTTATCTCCTGATATTTTATAACCGATTCTAGCAGTTTTACCACATTTTTTACATACTAACATTACATTAGAAACATTCATCGGTGCATCAAATTCAATTCTCTGACCCTTTTCACCTTCTCGTTTTGGTCTTAAATTTTTAAATCTTTTATTTAATTTTTCAACAACAACTTTATTAAGAGTTCTAAAAACCTGCACAACTTTTCCAGTTTTACCCTTATCTTTACCGGTCATTACTTTTACTGTATCGTTCTTTTTTATTTTCATATTATTAAAAATCCTAATAATTTATAAAACCTCTGGTGCTAAAGAAACAATTTTATTAAAACCTGCTGCTCTTAACTCTCTACCAACTGGTCCAAAAATTCTACTACCTTTAGGCTCTTTAGAGTCTTTATCTAAAATAATAACTGCATTATCATCAAATCTTACATAAACACCACTTTTTCTTCGAATCTCTTTTCTTTGTCTAGCAACAACAGCTTTTAAAACTTCGCTCTTTTTAACCATACTATGAGGTTGAGCTACTTTTACAGTAATCACGATAATATCTCCAATTCTAGCGTATCTTCTTCTAGTACCTCCGAGGACCTTAATACATTGGACCCTTTTTGCTCCACTATTATCAGCGACATTTAACATTGTTTCTACTTGTATCATATGTGTGTATTGTTTACTTTATTCTTCTAATAACAGCCCATCTTTTATCTTTAGAAAGGGGTCTAATTTGTCTTATTAAAACTTTTTCTCCAACCTGATATTCATTATTTTCATCATGAGCTTTATATCTTTTGCTAGTAGTATATCTTTTCTTATAAAGTTTATGAGCTTTACTCGTATTAATTTCTACTACTACAGTTTTCTGCATTTTATCACTAACAACAACACCCTTTAATTCTCTAAAGATTTTCTTCTTAGTAATAATTGTTTTTTCAATATCTTTATCCATATATTAATTATTTATCCCTCACCTAATTTCGAAATTGGAAATTAAGAAGGGAGTCAATTTAATTTATTAAATTAGGTGAGGGATTTATTTTTTTTAACTTCTTTTTTATCCTGATTTTCTAATTTTTTAACCTCTTCCTTAGTATTTAGAATAGTTAGAATTTTAGCAATATCCTTTTTTACATCTCTAATCCTTCTGACATTTTTTTCTTGTTCAGAGCTAATACTAAATTTTAGAGATCTTAATTCTTCTCTATTACTTTTAAGCAATTTATGTAAATCACCAACTTTTTTTTGTCTTAATTCTTTTATTTTCATATTAATGGTGTTTAGATATAAATACACATTTAACTGGTAGTTTATATGCTGCTAACTTAAATGCCTCTTTAGCAAGTTTTTCATCAATACCATCCAATTCAAATAACATATTACCTGGTTTAACAACTGCGACATGATGATCAACGGCACCTTTTCCGCTTCCCATTGGGATTTCACCACTTTTAGCAGTAATTGGCTTATCTGGAAAAATTCTAATCCAATATTTACCGCCTCTATGTAAATGATGCACAATAGCCCTTCTAGATGATTCAATTTGTCTAGCTGTTATCCAACCAGCTTCTTTTGTTTTTAAACCAAAACTTCCAAAGCTAAGGGAGTTTCCTTGAGTAGCAACTCCTTTGATTTGATCTCCTCTGAACCATTTTCTATGTTTTTCTTTTTTAGGCGCTAACATATTTATCTTTTATTATTAAATCCAAACTTATTATTTGGTCTTCTATCGTCTCTATTTTGTCGAGATCCCCTATAATTACTTTTTCTATCATTATTTGTATTACTTGTTGTTTTTTCTTCACTCTCTTTATCTTTGTAAATCCATACTTTAACTCCAATAGATCCATAAGTTGTAGCAGCTGTTCCTCTAGAATAATCAATATTAGCTCTTAAAGTATGAAGGGGTAATCTCCCTTTTCCTAATGTTTCTTTTCTAGCTATTTCAACTCCATTTAAACGTCCAGATACTTTAACTTTTACACCTTTAGCACCAGCTTCCATTACTCTCTCAATTGTTTTCTTCATTACTCTTCTATAAGGCATTCTTTTTTCAATTTGATCTATTATACCTTGCATAACGATTCCAGCTGAAAGCATTGGTTTTTTAACTTCTTCGATTGAAATTTTTAATGCTTTTTCATTTTTAATAAATCTTTTAACTAAGTCTTTTTTTAATTCTTCAATACCTGTTCCACCACGTCCAATAATAATACCTGGCCGAGAAGAATAAATTACAATAGTAATATCATCTGCGGATCTCTTAATTTCAATTCTAGAAATTCCAGCATCTCTAAGCTTTATTTTTAAATATTTTCTAACTAAAACATCCTGTTTCAGATATTTTATATAATTTTTATCACTAAACCATTTAGATTTCCAAGTTTGTGACATTCCCATTCTAAATGATACTGGATTTACTTTTTGTCCCATTTTATTTATCTCCTGTCTTTCTAATGAAAGATTTAGTTGATTTTGATTGTCTACCCCTAACCTTATTAGAACCCATTGATTTACTAATACCTTTAAAAATCTTGCCAGTTTTCTTTATATTCTTAATATCAACTTTTTTAGTTTTAATTTCTTTTTTATCTTTATCTTTAGTAGAAGAAGTACTCTTTTTCTTTTTACTATCACTAGGAACTCTTTCCGCTAAAATTAAGGTAACATGGCTTGTTTTCTTTAAAATTCTACCAGCTCTTCCATGAGCTCTTGGTCTCCATCTCTTTAAAACAGGTCCTTGGTCAACAAAACTCTCTTTAATATATAAATTATTTCTTTCTAATGAAAAATTATTAACAGCATTAGCAATTGCTGAATTTAAAAGTTTTATCACAGATGGGACAGATCTTTTATTCTGATATTGTAATTGTTCTAACGCTGATTCAACATCTAGACCACGAATAAGATCAATAATTAAACGAACTTTCCTAGGTGCAACATGATAATGTCTTAATTTTGCTTTTACTTCCATATTAAATATTACTATTTTAATTTAAATTTAATCCTTACCTTGAACTTTTGCCATCTTACCTCCATGAGCAACAAACTTTCTAGTTGGTGAAAATTCTCCCAATTTATGACCAATCATATTCTCAACTACAAAAACAGGTAAATGATCTTTTCCGTTATGTACGTATATTGTATGACCAATCATTTCCGGAATAATAGTAGATCTTCGAGACCAAGTCTTGATCATTACTTTTTTATCCCCAGGTTTAACATTAGCTAACTTTTTCAATAGCTTGGGACATGTAAATGGTAACTTTTTTAAACTTCTTGACATATATTTATTTAGTTAGTAGTTGGTAGCTGGTAGTCGATAGTTTAAATTTTCTACAAACTACTAACTACAGACTAAGAACTAATTTTTATTTCTTTCTCTTTTTTCGTCTCTTTAATATTAATTTATCACTATATTTAGTCTTTTTTCTAGTTCTAGCTCCTAAAGCTATTTTTCCCCAAGGCGTTTTAGGATGTTTCATACCAATAGGTTGTCTTCCTTCTCCACCACCATGAGGATGATCACAAGGGTTCATGGCTTTACCTCTAACTGTTGGTCTAATGCCTCTATGTCTCATTCTACCAGCTTTCCCCCATCTAATATTTCTAAATTCTGTATTTGATACTTGTCCTAAAGTTGCTAAACAATCTTTAGGAACTAATCTAATTTCGCTGGAAGGTAATTTAATCTGAGCATATTTATCTTCAACACCCATAAATACACTTCTAGCACCAGCTCCTCTAACAATCTTTCCACCTTGTCCTGGTTTTAATTCAATATTATAAATTGACATTCCACTGGGTATTAAAGATAATGGGAATCTATTACCATTAACAACTTCTAACTTTGTTTTTGAACAAATTACAGATTGACCAGCTTTCATACCTTCAGCTGCTAAAATATATCTTCTTTCTCCATCTTTATAACAAACTAAGGCAATATGAGCATTTCTATTTGGATCATACTCAACTGATTCAACTTTTGCTGGTATATCAAATTTATCTCTTTTAAAATCAACTTGCCTAATATATCTTTTTGCTCCACCACCACGATGTCTAACAGTAATTCTTCCTTGGTTATTACGTCCACTTTTCTGTTTTCTAATAATAGTTAATTTTTTTAATGGCTTATTTTTTCTAGACACGTTTTCACCAATCGCCACTGAAGTGTGCCGTCTAGCTGGTGTTGTTGGTTTATAAACTTTTATTGCCATTGTTTTAAATTTCTAATTTCTAATTTTAAATTAATAATTAATAATTATTTCTAAACTCCTTCGTATAATTCAATGCTATCACCTTTTTTTAGAGTTACCATAGCTTTTTTTCTAGCCTTTGTCATTCCTGTACTTCTACCATATCTCTTATTCTTACCGCCTGAATTCAATACATTTATCTTAATTGGCCAGACACCATAAACATGGTAGATAGCCTTCTTTATTTCATTTTTATTTGTAGATACATTTACCTCAAATAAATATTTATTTTCTGATTTTAAATATGATGCTTTCTCAGTAATTAAGGCTTTTACTAAAACTTTATAAGCCTCTTTAGTATCGTGCTTATTTGATTTAGATTTAGATTTTTTACTCTTACTCTTACCTTTAGCATGTCCTTCATCGGCAATCTCAGCAACTGTTAATTCTCTTTCTTCTTTTTTAGGAACATTTTTCTTTACAGATTTCTTTTTAACACTACTTAAAGACTTCTGATCTTTTTCATCAGTTTTATCTTTTTCATCTTTATGTTTAAATGCGCTAAAAATTCCCATATATTTATGTAAAATGTTTACTTATTTTTTCAATTGCCGCTTTTGTTAAAACTAGATATTCATATTTCAATAATGTATAAATATTAAAACTATCTACAGCCATGGCTTTAATATTTTCTATATTCTTAGCAGAACTTTGAACATTAATATTCTTTTTTTCTAATCCAATTACAAGTTTTTTGCTATCTAATTTTATATTTTTAACTACTTTTAATAAATCCTTTGTTTTTCTATTTTCTAATTTAAGTTCTTCAACAACCACTAATTTATCATTCTTTAATTTATCACTTAAAACCATAAACAAAGCCTTTACTTTAACTTTCTTATTAATCTTTTTAGTAAAATTCCTATTCTTTCGTGGTCCAAATGTTACTCCGCCACCTTTCCATAAAGGTGATCTGATTGAACCATGTCTGGCTCTACCAGTACCTTTTTGTCTCCATGGTTTTTTACCACCACCTCTAACATCAGACATAACTTTTGTATGTGCTAAGACTTGTCTTTTATTTGCTAAATATGCTTCTATAACCTGTTGAACAACAGCTGGATTTACTTCAACATCAAAAACTTTTGGATCTAATTTAATTTCACCATTTTCTTTTCCTTCTGAATTGTAAACTTTAGTTTTTAACATATTTATTCTTTATCTTTAACTTCTTTATCTTTAACTTCCTTGTCATCTGAAACTTTAGTGGAGGGTGATTCTTTTTTCTCTTCAACTTTCTCTTCAACAACCTTAGATTCTTTAACTTCTGATTTCTCTTCTTTTTTTACTTCTTTCTCCTTGCTCCCTGCTTTTTCTTTTTTAATCTCTTCAACCTTAGATTCTTCCTTTGGTTCTTCTTTCGCTTCGGCTGGTTTATCTTTTTTTACTTCTTTTATTGGTTTTTCATAAACTTTAAGTTCACCTTCACCTTTAATAGCAACTAAAGCATTACTACCACCAGCAAAAGCTCCTTTGGTATATAATAAATTATTATCTAAATCAATTTTAATTATTTCTAAATTTGTAACAGTAACTTGATCTCCGCCCATTCTACCAGCCATTCTAGTTCCTTTAAAAACATGAGCTGGACCAGTAGCTCCAATACTACCAGGCATCCTAGATTGATCTTTATTACCATGTTGTTCGTTTGTACCATGGAAACCGTGTCTTTTCACAACACCTTGAAAACCTTTACCCTTAGAAACTGCTGTAGCTCTAATTTTTTCTCCAACACTGAAACTATTTAAACCAATTTTATCTCCTGATTTTAAAGTAATTTCATGTCCTTCTGTTCTAAATTCTTTTATATATCTAAAATTTCCTAATTTCTTAAAAAGGCCTAGTAATGATTTTTTGATTTTATTTCGGTTACCATAAGCCAGGACGATAGCTTCGTATCCATCCTTTTCTTTACCTTTGACTCTTAAAATAGTATTCGGTTCAACACTAATCTCTGTGACCGGAATTAATTTACCATCTTCAGCAAAAATCTGAGTCATTCTTATTTTTTTCCCTAGAATAAAATTCATATTCCCTATTTAATACAAAAAATCGTAACCTTACGCTTCCACTTTACTTACGCGAAGTTGAGGAGTAAGATTGCGATCCTGCTTGTTTTATAAATAAATCCCTACACCTTTATTTTAAAATTACACTAAAGCTAAAGGGAATAGATTCATTTATCTTGCTCACTCTTTATTTTCTATTTGAATAAGAATATAAAGGTGAGGGATAAATTGGCAGAATTAGTTAAAGAATTTCAATGTCTCCTTATCTCATTTACTTGTATAAACACTTCCTCAAAAGGGTTTTTCATACTTATAAACAAAATATAAATTTATATTAAATCAATAATAGATTATCACATCTTGATCTCAATGTCAACACCATTTGGTAGATCTAAACTCATTAAAGAGTCAATCATTTTCTTGTTGGGCTCTAAAATATCTATTAATCTTTTATGTATTCTCATCTCATATTGATCCCTAGAATCCTTATGTACAAATGTTGACTTTAAAACTGTATATTTTTTAGTATGTGTTGGTAATGGTACCGGACCTACTATTTTTGCTCCATTTCTAGTAGCGACTTCAATAATAGTCTTTGTTGATTGGTCGATTAGCATATGATCATACGCTTTTATTTTTATTCTAATTCTATTAGAAATTGTTTCACTCAATTCGTCCTTTCCCTTTTCCTCGACCTGCTTTTTATCATCTACTTTTGTATTTTTCATATTTTAAAAACTATTATCTAAACTTTTATCCCCCACCTTTTTAGGTGGTGGATAAAAATAAAAAATATAATTACATTATTTAATAATCTTAACTACTACTCCAGCTCCTACTGTTTTACCACCTTCTCTAATAGCAAATCTTTGTTTTTCTTCCATAGCAATCGGAGCAATTAATTTAACGCTTAGATTGGCAGTATCTCCAGGCATTACCATCTCTGTCCCTTCAGGTAAAATAACATCACCAGTAATATCAGTGGTTCTAATGTAAAAC
>JAUVAE010000118.1 GCA_030591905.1 Candidatus Komeilibacteria bacterium | reverse complement strand
TTGCCGAATAACTAAATTAATCTGTATCTTGCGACTTGTATTTAATACTAACGACTATTCACTATTCACTATCGACTAATTTAAAGTTAAATAAATTATACAATAATAGAATACGGGAGCTGTAAATATTAGACTATCAAGACTGTCCAATATTCCTCCATGACCGGGGATTAAAATCCCTGAATCTTTAATACCAGAACCTCTTTTTAATACAGATTCAAATAAATCGCCCAGTTGGGCTATTATTGATATAATCAAACTGAGAAAAAGTAGTTGGTTAAAAGTTAAATTTAACCAACTTTTTAAGGCAAATGTGCCAGCAATGCTAAATATAATCCCTCCAATTGACCCTTCAATAGTTTTTTTGGGGCTTATTTTAGGAAATATTTTATTTTTTCCAAGTTTAGTGCCAATAAGATAGGCTCCAGAATCATTAACCCAAGTAATAATTAACAAGGAAACAAGAAAATAATTTCCATTGGGCAAATCTTTTATTTTTAATATAAAGGAAAGCAAGTATCCTAAATAAATGCTTCCAAAAATTGCAATGGATACTTCGGCTAATACCTTAGAATAATCTTTTTTAAATAGGTGAAAAATAAAAGTTAATATAATAAAAAAAGTAATAAATATATTTTTAACATAATAATTTAAGCTATAAATATCATAAACTGTTATAATGATAAAATATAAGGTTAGTATGCTGCCTAATATATATGATGGTCTATAGCCTTGTTTGTGGGCCATACTATATAATTCTCTTAGCCCCAACAAAGCTATTATTATAACAACAATAAAAAATGGGAATTCTTTCCAAAATATTGTAAAAAAAGCTAAGAAAACCCCTATAATAATTGTTGTAACTCTTTTTAAAAAATTATTACATTTTTCCACCATATTTTCTCACTCTTTTTTGAAAACTCCTTATTGCTTCTATAAAATTGGTTTTATCAAAATCGGGCCAAAGTACAGGAGTTACCCAAAGTTCTGAATAAGCAATCTGCCAGATCATAAAATTGCTAATTCGCATTTCGCCCGCTGTTCTAATTAATAGATCGGGGTCAGGAAGATTGTGGGTGTATAAATTATCTCTAATAGTATCTTCGTTAATCTCTTCAATATTTAACTTTTTCTCAACTATTTTTAGTGTTATAGATTTGAGTGCATCAATAATTTCGGCTCTTCCACCATAGTTAATGGCAATATTTAAAATAAGTTTATTATTCTTCTTAGTAGATTCATGTAATTCTTTCATTTTTTCAGTAAGCGAGTTAGGTAGATCGTTTAGTCTTCCTATAAAATTTATTTTAATATTATTTTTAATTAAGTTTGCTTTTTCTTTACTTAAAACTCTTTCAAATAATTTCAGTAAGTAGGTTATTTCATTTTTAGGACGTTTCCAATTTTCCGTAGAAAAAGCAAAAATTGTTAATATGGGAATATTAAAATCTAAGCAGCTAGATATAACTCTTTTAACTGCTTTTGCCCCCTCCCTGTGCCCTGCGCTTCGAGGTAATCCCCTATTTTTTGCCCACCGGCCATTTCCATCCATTATTATAGCCAGGTGTTGAGGCAATTTTTTTTTATCAAATAATTCATTTTTTATATTTTTACAATTGCTAATAATTATCACCTATAAAAAAACCCCCTTAAAAATATTAACGAAAATTAGATTAAAATTTGAAGGGGGTTATTTTATTATTCCTTTAGTATTGCCTCACTTGGGCAAGCATCAGCACAAGCTCCGCAATCTGTACATTTATTCTTATCAATTACATAAGTTTCTTCTCCTTCAGAAATTGCTTCTGTGGGACATTCATCAACACATATGCCACATTTAATGCATTCATCATTAATTTTATAAGCCATTCAGAATCTCCTTTCTTTGTTAGATGATTTAAAAACATTTTTTATACTTCCAGAATTTCTTTTTCTTTAAGCTCTAATAATTTATCAATGTTTTCGGTGTACTCATCTGTTAGTATTTGGACTTTATTTTGATACTTTTTAGATTCATCTTCTGAAATATTGCTTTCTTTTTCTTCTTTTTTTATTGAGTCATTTACTTCTCTTCTTATATTTCTTACACTTATTTTTCCATTTTCCGCTTCTTTTTTAACCAACTTTACTAATTCTTTTCTTCTTTCTTCGTTCAGTGGTGGTATGGTAAGTCGAATAATATTACCATCAATAGATGGAGCTAATCCTAAATCAGATTTCCATATAGCTTTTTCAATTTCAGAAAGGCTATTTTTATCCCAGGGTTGAATAACTATTAAATTTGATTCTGGAATAGAAATATTTGCTATCTGTTTTAGAGGAGTTAATGTACCATAGTAGGATATTTTTATTCGATCTACTAAGTTTGAAGAAGCTCTTCCTGTTCTTATGTGAGCAAGTTCATCTTTTAGCGCAGTAATTGTTTTTTCCATTCTAGCCTTTGTTTCGTCTAATAAATTCTGCAGCATATTTATTCCCCCTTCACTATTGTCCCTATTTTCTCACCAAATACAACTCTTCTAATATTTCCAATAGTATTGAAATTA
>JAUVAE010000104.1 GCA_030591905.1 Candidatus Komeilibacteria bacterium | reverse complement strand
TATTTTTAATTTTTAGTTTTTCGTTTTAAATTTTATTTATATATCTATTTTATACTAAAATTTGAATGTCTGAAAGACTTGACGGTTTTAAATTAATTAGTTAAGGTGTGATATAAAGTAAATAAAAAAATAAGGAGGAGAAATGATATTTACTCAAAAAGCTGAAGGATTATTGAAACAAGCTGTGGAAGAATCTAATGAATTAATAAAAGGTGTAGAAATATCTTTTATTGATTTTATCAATTTTTTAAATAATAGTGGTTGTTCTTTAGGCATGTTTGGATCTGGAGATTATTTAAAAGATTATGAATCAAGTCATTACCGCCCTTGCAAAGAAAAATTAACAAATGATTTGAAAGGTGTATTTTATTTAGTATGGAGATGGGGAAAAAAAATAGAGGAATTGTCTAGTAAAACATCTCAAAAGTTGGGAGAGTTTCAAATAATCGAACATTTTGATAGATCTAAAGACAAGGATCTTAAAGAAATAATAGAAGAAGAATCATTATTACGACTAAGAGTAATTATTTTAATTAAGTGGTTTAAATTACTTTTAGTTGAAAAACTACCCCAACTAACTAGAGAGGCTATTCTGAATAGAGAAAAAATATTCATTGGTAATGATTGGAAGATTTTTTTGGGCTAGTTAGAGAAGCAATTTTGTGATGAATAAAAGGAATTATGAAGCACATTTCGACGAATGGAGTGTGCTTTTTATAATTGTCTGAAATTAGGATTGGTCTGATTTTTTGATTTATTGAATTTTTCTATAACCTAATACCTAAAAGCTAAAACCTAGTTCTTACCATTGCACAATTAATCTCAAAATATAATAATAAATAGTCATGATTGGATTAGCTATATAATATAGTAAAGGATTTTTTAATTCTTGAAAGATAATAACTGGAGTAAATGTTTTTAAGATATCCTTATCTTTAAGTTTTCTGTGTTTTAAGGATTCTTTTTTAACTCGGCGCATATATTTCCAAGTACTTGGTTTTAAAAGATAAGCATAGCTCCAAAGTTTTTTCAAGAACCATTTATTTTTAATAGAAAAAAGAATAATTCCTAAGTCCATTAAAATTAACATTGGTAAAAGTAATAACAAAGTAGGAAGTTTGTAATTTTTATATAAACAAACATATCTATTTTTTTCAAAATGACCGATCATTTTAGTACTACGAGAAAAACTATATTTATGATAGATATTTATATTAGGATTGATGGTGTTTTTATAACCAGCTAGAGCTATCCTCCACCCTAAATCTAAATCTTCTAAATACATAAACATTTCTTTATCAAAAAGACCAATTTTATTGATTAGTTTAATGGGCATCATCACACAAGCCCCAGAACAATAATTGATTTTATTTAAGTCTTTTCGATATTGATCATCTCTAATACCACTTTGATCTCCGTAGCCAAATCCTAAAAAGTGAAGCCGATTACCAACATTATTAATATGATCTGTTTTGGGATGCAAAAGTATTTTAGGTTGTAAAGCTCCGATAGTTTCATCCTCTTTCATGGTTTCTACTAGAGTTCTTAACCAACGGGGAGTAACAATTGTATCTTGGTTTAATAAAACAATATAATCATAATTATTGTCACGAGCCCAGCGATAACCAATATTATTACCTTCAGCAAATCCCCAATTAGTTTTTTCAGCAAAAAATTTAGCCTGGGGATAATTTTCTTTAGCATATTGTAAAGAATCGTCACTGGAATTATTATCTATAAAAACAAGTTTCCATTTATCTTCGGGATAATCTGTTTTTTTTAAAGATTCAAAAAGATCAGGTAAATATTTTTTACTATTATAGTTCATTACTAGAACAGCAATTTTTTTGGTCATAGATTTAGTTAGTAGTTATTAGTTAGTAGTCGGTAGCCTTTTTAACCACTCATCCATTATTTTATAGATTTGTTTTAAATGATTTTTATCTTGAAAAGTATGGGGAGCATTTTTAATAATATGTAATTCTTTATTAGTTTTTAATTTATTAAATAGTATTCTTTGATGTTTAGGGGGTGTACTAGTGTCTTTAGTTCCGACTATTAGTAAAATTGGCATACTAAATTTAT
Organism: Candidatus Komeilibacteria bacterium; assembly: GCA_030591905.1. Classification (GTDB taxonomy): domain Bacteria; phylum Patescibacteriota; class Patescibacteriia; order UBA1558; family S5-K13; genus JAIOTH01. The sequence goes on along the minus strand of JAUVAE010000104.1, from coordinate 903 downwards.
TTATCTGAGATAATAAATTATATTTTATTCTGTCAGTGATATGAGAATATTTTAATTTTTTTGTTGTTCCAGGTTTGGATGTACTTTCTTTTATATACCATCCAGTTTTCTTCCATTCCATCATTTGAGACTTGGATTTAGTCTCAAAGCTTAGTGTTCCAGATACTACTGTTGATATAGGTGCTAATCCTTTTATTTTGTTGGGATATTTTTGAGCATATAAGGCTGTTGAGATTCCACCTAGACTGTGTCCAATTAAGATAAAAGGTTCTTGATAAAATTTTTGTTTACTAGTCCATTTAATGACATCTTCTAAGTCTTGATAATAATTAGTTACAGTAGCGTTTTCATAATTACCATCACTTTCGCCAAAGGTATTAGTAGTATCAAATCTAATGGTAATGTATTTATTTTTTGTACAAACTTTAGCAAATGTTTGTATATGAGGTTGTTCTTTAAATCCGCCAAGACCATGCATTACAAAAGCTAAGCCAATTGGATTTTTTGGTTTTTCAATTATAACAGCTATCTTTTGCTTTTTTCGATTTTTAATAAAAAATTTAGTTTTTTTCATGATTCTTTTTTACATTATCCAAAGCGTCATTCCTGGTAATTTTAGTAATATTTTTTTCAATTCTATCTAGGTGAATGAATATTCTAAAAACAAGATAAGCTAAAATAATAATAGATAAATAAGTTGTTAGATCCGCTCCTCTACCAATTCCTAAAAGATTAGCTATTTTAGTTGTATATTGGGGAAACCAGAAAACAATACCTATTCCAACCCAGATAATTAACCAAGCAATTGTTTCTTTTAAAGAAAGTTCCTTAATTTTTCTTTTGTTTAAGGTTTTTATAATTGTTAGTAGTAGGAATATTGATACAATAATTTGAATTAACATA
>JAUVAE010000006.1 GCA_030591905.1 Candidatus Komeilibacteria bacterium | reverse complement strand
GTCGAATTGTTGAGAATAAGAATTTTTATTTTCTTCCTTATTTAATTTATCCTGTATTTCATTTAGATTTCTTTCTAAATCATTTTTAGTATTTTCTTTTTCATTAAGTTTGTTTTTTGTATTTTTAATTTCTTTTTTTATATTAGAAACTATGAATCCGTAATAATCATTTTGTAACTTATTTAATTTTTTTTGAATATCTTGTTGTTTTGCTAATTTATTAACTTGTCTAGTTAAATATTTTAATCTAGGAGAAATTTCATAGAGAATTGCTTTACTTTGAGTTAAATTATTTTGAGTACGAGTATATTTATGTTGAGCCCTATCTTTTTTGATTTGATAAGCCTTAACTCCAGTAGCTTCATCAAAGAAAGATTTTCTAGATGTAGCCGATTCACTTAAAACGGAATCAATCATACCTTGCCCGATAATAGAGTAGTTATGTTGTCCAAAGCTTGCTTTAGCGAGTAAAAGTTGAATATCAATTAATCTTACTTTTGATTTATTAATAATATATTCACTCTCTCCGGTTCTAAAAATTCTTCTAGTTATGACGACTTCTTTATAGTCTATAGGTATTTTTCTGTCGGAATTGTCTAAATATAAATTTACTTCGGCCATGCCAAGACGACTTTTTCTATCTGAGCCAGCAAAAATAACTTCTTCGGCCTTTTTGGTCCGAAGAAGTTTTTGACTTTGCTCACCAGTAGCCCATCTAATAGCGTCTGCTATATTTGATTTTCCAGAACCGTTTGGTCCAACTATGGCTGTGAGATTTTTATTAAATTGTAGTTCAGTTTTATTTGCGAAAGATTTAAATCCTTGCAATTCAATTTTTTTGAGAAACATTATGTTTTGTTTTTGTTACCAAGTTTTCTTTTTTAAACCTAATTCTGCAGCATCTACTTCAGCTTCTTGTTTTGATGTTCCAGAACCTTTAGTAATTAGTTTTTTTTCTATGTAAAGTCCTACTGTAAATGTTTTTTTATGATCAGGACCTTTTTCATCAAGTAATTTATAATGAGGAGTAATATTGAATATTTCTTGGGCTTTTTCTTGAAATTTAGTTTTGGGATCCATATATAATTCTTTTTCGACAATTTCATCTGCTTTATATAAGAAATGTTTTTGAATAAATTCTGTTGCTTTTTGATATCCTTGGTCTAAATAAATAGCACCAATTATTGCTTCCATGCAATTTGCTAGAATATATCTTCTAGCTTTAGTGTTTTTGTCTCTAGATTCACCACGACTTAAAAATAAATATTTATCAATTTCCAATTTTTCACCGCTATCAGCTAAACTTTTTGAATTTACAATACTGGCCCTAATATTTGTTAAATCACCTTCTGGTCTTTCTGGAAATTTATTAAATAAATATTCAGTTGAAATTAATTCTAAAACCGCATCACCTAGAAATTCCAATCTCTCATTATGACCTAACTTAAAATTATGATTTTCATTTAAAAAAGACCTATGTACAAAGGCTTGTTTTAATAAATCTAGATTATTGAAGGGAATTTTAATTTTTTTAGAAAATTGTTCGATTTTATCTTTCATATTATTAGTTTGCCTACCTACCGTCGGGCAAGCAGTATTATGTCTATATTATATCATTATTTTTTATTTTCAACATTAGTACTTTCAAACAAAAGCTCTTCGCCAGTTATTTCTCTATAAATAGTTCCTAGAACACCATTAATAAATTTACTACTATTATCACCGCCATATTTTTTTGCCAATTCTATGGCCTCATTTATAGCTACTTTTGGGGGAATTGTATCGTTATATTTAAGTTCATATATACCAATTCTTAATATATTTCTATCAATAATGTTAATTTGTTTTAAAGGCCATTCTGGAGCATGTTTTATTATGATATTATTTAATTCTTTCCACTTATCTACTATATTTTTTAATAATTTTGAAGCAAAATTTTCCTCGTCATTGCTGGGAGTGAATTCCTTTTTAGTATAATTTAATATTTTTTCTGGATTTCCTTGAGTTTTATTAAAATCCCAAGCAAAAAGAGTCTGTAAAACTAATACTCTAGACATGTGACGGTTTTGCATATAATTTAAGTAATTAAATATTTTTTAAACAAAAAAAGAAGCTCAACTTATTGCTTCGCTTCTTTTTCTTTCTTTTCTTTTTTCTTATCTAAAGCTGTTTTAACTTTGATAATTTCTTCACCATTATAATAACCACAATTCTGACAAACTTTATGTGGTAAGATCATTGTTTTACATTTAGGACATTTGACTAATCCAGTTTGTTTAAGAGCATGATGTGATCTTCTATTATTTCTAGATGATGAAGTTCTTCGTTTTTTAGGTACGGACATGTGTTTGGTTTTAAATTTTAAAAGCTAATTATAAAGAGATTCTATACTATTTAACGGATTTAGTCAACCCTTTTGAAGTTTAAATAGGATTTATTTTTTTATTTTAGTTAATAATTTTTTGGTTTCTTTAAGTTTTTCTTTTTCTTTCTTAACTATATCAGTAGGGGCATTATCTATGAATTTTTTATTATTTAATTTATTTTCCAAAGACTCGATATATTTTTCTAAGTTAGCGATTTCTTTGTCATTAGATTTTCGAGTTTCTGCTTTTAAATAAATTTTAATATTTGGTAAATGTAATTCAGTATTTAAACTTTTTTCTTGAGTTGTATGTTTAACTCGGGCTAGTTTTTCAATAACAGTAGCTTGTTTATTAATTAAATCATTATATTTTTCACTGATAATTAAACATTCTATAGATTTTTTAGGATTAATCTTATGTTCGTTTTTAAATTTATTGATTTCAAAAATTATTTTTTGAATTATTTGAACATTTTTTATGGTTTTTTCATCTTTTTTATATTTTGCTTCTGGCCATTTTTGGATTAATAATAAGTCAGTTTTAAAATTTTTCCAAATAGTTTCTGTTACATAAGGGGTGAAAGGATGCCATAATTTTAAGATATTTTGTAAACAATAGAGTAATATTTCCTCTTTATCTTTTTCTACTTTAGCTATTTCAAGATACCAATCTGCAAAATCATGCCAAGTAAAATGTTTCAAAGCCATACCTGCTATAGAAAAATTAAAATTATCAAGATCTTTTGTTGTACTATCTATTAAACTGTCCAGTTTATTTAATATCCATTTATCAAACAAGGTTTTCGGTTTAGGTCTTTTTTCTATTATTTTTGGATTTTTAATATTTAATAATATAAATCTAGAAATATTCCAAAGTTTATTTACAAAATTTCTAAAACCAGCAATTTTTTCATCATAAAGTTTCATATCTATACCAGGAGTAGAACCAACTATCATTGATAATCTCAAAGCATCGGCTCCATAATCTTTAATCATTTCTAAAGGATCAATACCATTATCTAGTGATTTAGACATTTTACGACCTTGTTTATCTCTTATTAGTCCGTGGAGATAAACAGTGTCAAATGGTTTTTCATCTAGTAAATAAGTGGTCATTAAAATCATTCTAGCTACCCAAAAGAATAAAATATCATAGCCAGTTTCCATTACTGTATTAGGATGGAATTTTTTTAAGTCTTTAGTTTTTTCTGGCCAACCGAGTGTGCTAAAAGTCCAAAGAGCGGAAGAGAACCAAGTGTCTAATGTATCTGGATCTTGAGTCCAGCCTTCGCTAGGACTTTTTAAGCCAATTTTATATTTATCTTTTTTATACCAAACCGGAATCCGGTGACCAAACCAAATTTGTCTGGAAATACACCAATCTCTAAGATTATCCATCCATTGAAAATAAGTTTTATTAAATCTTTCAGGAATTATTTTGATATTACCATTTTTAACAATTTGACTTGCTAATTGCTTGAGTGATTTTCCTTTTTTAATTGGTTTATTAACATTAACAAACCATTGTTCAGATAGAAGAGGCTCTATTGGGGTTCTACATCTATAGCATACTGAAAGGTTATGTATATAATTTTTATCAATTTTTTTAATAAGCCCTTTTTTCTTTAATATTTCTACAACTTTTTCACGAGCTTCTTTAACTGGCGCCCCTTCAAGTTTTCCAGCAGCGGAAGTCATTCTACCAGCTTTGTTTATTATTTCTTCAACTTTTAGATTATATTTTTGAGCTAATTCGAAATCAACGAAACTATGAGCCGGGGTAATAGTCATCGCACCAGTTCCCATTTCCATGTCAGCACTTATATCAGCAATTACTTTAGCTTTTATTTTTCCCTGAATCCATTCAATTTCAAATTCTTTACCAACGATATTTTTGTATCTTTTATCCTGAGGATGAACAACAATTACCTTATCAGAGAATTTTGTTTCTGGTCGAGCCGTTCCGATAATTACTGGTCCGTATCTAAAGTAATAAAATGGAGTTTTTTGTTCTATATACTCAACTTCGTCATCTGCTAAGGTTGATTGGCAATGAGGACACCAAATTACAACTCTTTTACCACGATAAATTAAGCCATCATTATACATTTTTATAAAAACTTGTTGAACAGCCTTTGTTGATCCAGAATCCATAGTATATCTTTCTCGAGACCAGTCCAAAGAAGATCCCATTTTTTGTAATTGTTTTTTAATAATTATTTTGGATTCTTGTGTAAATTTATCTACTTCACGTAAGAATTTTTTTCGACCAATTTGATGTCTGTCTATTCCTTGAGCTTTTAATTTTTTGTCTACCATTTTTTGGGTATCAATAGCAGCTTGGTCCATTCCTGGTAACCATAAAGTTTGATCACCCTTCATTCTGTGATAACGAACCATTAAATCTTGATAAGCTAGCATAGCAGCATGACCAATATGGAGTTGCCCAGTTACATTAGGAGGAGGAAGAACAATTGAAAAAATTTCTTTATTTCTATTTGGTAGATTATCAGGATTAAAATAACCAGAGTTGATCCACTCTGAGTAAATAGCATCTTCAAATTTTTTAGCTTCGTATGCCTTTTCCATATTATGTGTTTATTATTCTTTCATTTTCTTTTTTACCTAATTTAAGTTTAATATATTTTGTTTCTTTTGGTAAGCTATCTTTAATTTTATCAGCCCATTCAATTAAAACAAGGCTTTTTTTATCATTTAAGTAATTTTTGATTCCAATATCTATTAAAGATTCATAATCTTCAAATCGATAACAGTCAATATGAACTAGATTATTATATTTTTTATTATTTTCAATTTTATAAATTTTCATGACTACAAAAGTAGGGCTAGTAATATTTTTAATACCAAAATATTGTCCCACTCCTTTAACAAAAGCAGTTTTACCAGAACCTAGTTCGCCAATTAGACCAATTATATTAGTGTCAAAATTTTTAACTAGTTTTTCACCTAGTTTCAAAGTTTCATTTAAAGAATTTGTAGTGTATTTAATCATAATTCTAAATTTGCATCAGCCATTAAACTGAAATTATTTTTTTTAGCTCTTTTTTTGTTAAAATATCCAGCCATAGCAATCATAGCAGCATTGTCACCAGTATGTTTTAATTTTGGAAAATGAGTTTTAATTCCTAATTTATCAGCTTTTGTTTTTAAAGCTACTCTTAATTCATTATTAGCACTTACTCCACCGCCTAATAAAATATTTTTAACTTTATATTCTTGAGCAGCTTTAATTATTTTATGAGTCAAGACATCTACGACTGCATTTTGAAAGGCAAAACAATATTTATCAATTTTCTTTTTATTCCAGTTTTTTTCTGCTCGAGCTTTATATAATACAGCAGTTTTTAATCCTGAAAAAGACATATTGAAATCTTTAGCATACATCATGGGACGAGGGAAGTTTAAATCATCTTCACCTTTGTAATTATTTGCTCTTTTAGAAATAATTGGACCACCAGGGTATCCTAAGTTTAAAATTTTAGCTACTTTATCATAGGCTTCACCAACAGCATCATCAACTGTTTGCCCAATTAATTGGTACTGACCATAATTTTTCATCAAAAATATATTTGTATGTCCCCCAGAGATAACCACAGCTAAGGCTGGGAAAGTTTTTTTATTAAATAGCTCAGGATGACTCAACCAATTACTATAGATATGAGCCTCAATATGATTGATTGGAATTAATGGTTTTTGGTAAACATAAGCTAAAGTTTTGGCTAATTCTACACCAATCATTAAAGAAGTAATTAAGCCTGGTCCATAAGTTACAGCAATATTGTCAATTTTTTTAAAATTAATTTTAGCTTCTTTTAAAATAGGAAAAAAATTCTCAACATGATGTCGAGCAGCGATTTCAGGAACTATTCCACCATATTTTTTATGAATATTAACTTGAGATGAAATGATATTTTTTAAAATCTTAACTTTGTTATTTTTTATTTCTAACAAAGCAATGGCGCTTTCATCACAAGAGGATTCAATTCCAAGGATACGCATATATTTATTATTAATTTTTTCCTTTTGTATAATATAATTTCTCTTTTCTTTGTCATTCTGGACTTGATTCAGAATCTGGCATTATTTTTAGCTTTTTTTATTAAAAGATCCTGAAATAAATTCAGGACGACAAAAGGAAAAATTATTCACTGAAAACTTCAGCTTGGTATTTATAAAATTCAGTTTCTTCGTCAGTATAGCAGTCGGCTTGTAATCCAGCTTTAATACAAAGTGAGCCGTAGAATTCTGCTGGCCCATTAATACCTTCCCAAACTTGAGGTAAATAAGTGGCTTGATCATGTCCTTGTCGAAGAATGACCCCGTCGATATTTGGTTTTATTTCTAATAAAGTAGTTTTCTTTGGAATTGTTAAAATAGAAATTTCTAGTTCACAATCTTTAAGTTCTTTTTCTTCCAAAGAATTAAAACGAGAATCATTAAAAGCCGCTGATAAAGCATTATTTTGAACGGCCTTATAAATTTCTTCAACAGCTTCAATATAACCAATACAACCTCGAAGTTTTTCATCTTTATGTAAAGTTACAAAGACACCTCTTTTTTCTTTGAATTTATCAGCTACAGTGTTTAAAGGCATTAACTGACCATTATTTTCGAAAGCATATTCTATAGTATCTCGAGCTAATTTTAATAAATATTTTCGGTCTTCTTCAGAGTATTCATTTTTTTCTATAGAAGTTTTGATTTCTCCAGTTAGAATTGCGGAGACATATCCAACAACTTCTTCATCACCACTTATATCCCCACTATCGCTATAATTTAGAATTTCAGATTTCCAATTCATTTGTTTTCCTATTTCAAAAAGTAATTTTAATGGGATTTCACCACAAGCCTCACATTCAGGATTGAATTCAAGATTTTCAATAGAATCTAAGCATTTTTGATCAATTTTTCGAGCTTCTGATTTCAAATGATAGTGAGATAAATCAGTGCTTATCACTAGAATTGTTTCTTCATCAATTAAATCACTGATAATTTTAGCAGCTGAGTTAATTTCTTTTTCTTTAACTTGTCCAACAATAATTGGAATTAATTGCCAATCATTTTTTCCCGCAGACGGGATTCCGCTTTGCGGTGATAAAATTGTTTGTAAAAATGGTAATTGAACTTCTAAGGAGTGTTCTTGATTAATAGCTGAGTCAGCAAATATGAATTCGGGATTATTTTCTAATATATTAATCTTTTCCATATCAATTTCAATATCACCTAAAGGAGTTTCCCAAATGTCAGAATGTGATAATCCAAATTTGTCTAAATATTCATAATGAGCTGGACCAATTAAAATAACTTTTCTAATATTTTGATTTTCTAGTTGTTTAAAACTGTGAGCCGCTGTTTGTCCGCTATAAATTATTCCAGCATGAGGAACAATTATTGCTCTTAAATTGCTATAATTTTTAGAATCTACATTATCTAAAAAATTATTTATCTGATTTGTTAATTCTTTTTTATCGCTAGGATAAAATGATCCAGCAACAGCTGATGGACGAATTATTTTTTCATTCATAATATTTAAATTATTTTTTTCATTTCCTATATTAAATTTTACAACAATAATTAAAGTAATAATAGCGACTACTAATAATGTAAAAAATATTATTTTTAGAGAAGTGTTCATTTATTCGAAGAATTACGAATAAAAACTAAGATTGATAGATTATTTACTGCATTTTCCTTTTAAAAAATCCATCACTTTTTTATTTAATAAGCCAAGTCTTAAATGTTCTTTATATTGATCTGATTCAAGGTTTTTAATCATTTCTTTATCATTACCATACATTTGTTTAGCCATTTCTATTTCAGAGTTGATTTCTTTGTCATCAATTTTTATTTTTTCTTGATCAATAACTGCTTTCATAATTAGAGAAGATTTTAATCTTTTATCAGCTTGTCCTTGAAAATCTTTTTCCATGTCTTCTACTTTTTTACCGAGTTGTTTTATATAGTCTTCAAATTTCAATCCTTGCTTTTCTATATTTTGTTTAAGTTCTTCAATCATTTTATGAGTTTCAGCCTTAATTAAATCATCAGAGAAATCTCCTATTTCAGATCCTTTAATAATTTTTTCTATAATTTCCATTTCAATTTTTCTATCTTCTTGTCTTTGTTTTTCTGATTCGTAATTTTTCTTTATTTTATCTTTCAAATCTTTAAGATCTTTAGATTGTAATGTTGTTTGAGCCCATTTGTCATCAGTTTTTGGTAGTTCTCTTTTATAAACAGCTTTTATTTCTACTTTAAAGTCCGCTTCTTTATTAGCAACAACTTTATTCTGATATTTTTCTGGAAATTTTAATTTAAATTCAACTTTATCTCCTTTTTTCTTGCTCATTAAATTTTCTTCAAAACCAGGAATCATATGTCCTTTACCAATAACTAAGGGATAGTTTGTTTCTTGTCCACCTTCAATAACTACTCCATCAATACTAACTGTAAAATCAATATCAGCTTTATCATTTTTTTCAATTTTTTTATCTTCTAAAACTTCTTTGGCTTGATTTTCTCTTAAAGTTTCAATAGCTTTATCGACTTCTTTATTATCAATTTCAATTTTAGTTTTTTTAACATTAATTTTATCTAATTCACAAAGTTTAATACTAGGGATTAAATTAAGAGTAGCCTTAAAGATTAATGGATTTTCTATAACCATTTTTTCAATATCTATTTTAGGATGAGAAATTGGTTCTAATTTTTCTTTAGTAACTGCTTCAAAGTAGAAATGAGTTAATATTGAATCTAAAGCGTTTTCGAAAATTTTCATTTCTCCGAATTTTTGTTTGATAATATCATAAGGAGCTTTTCCAGGTCTAAATCCTTGGATTTTAGCATCTGCAGACATTTTTTGAGCAGTTTTTTCTAAAAAGTCTTGATATTCTTTGGGTTCAATTTCGATTTTTAATTCTATTTGATTCTTAGGTAGTTCTTTTTTAGCAATTTTCATAAATTATTTTTAATATTAAGTAGTCTCTAATTTATCATAGATAAAGCATTAAATCAATGGGAAAGGATTATTTTTGGGTAAAAAAAGGCCGTGGTATGTCGCCTTTAGAAGTTGACGTTTACCACGGCACTATTGTTTGATTCATTTTATTTTCTAGCTTAATTAAAAAGCTAGATTAACTTTGATTTTCCTCCAATAAGTCTCTGATGAGACTCTTCTAATTTCGACATTTACATTATTTTTCTTCACTAGGTTTATCACTAGTATTTTTACCAGTAGAGTTTTTATCAGTAAACTCTACTCCTAATTTTGCTTGGATTAGTTCTAAAAGTCCATTGATTTGATCTTTTCCTTTTTCACCGCCACCAAACATAGTAGTAAGTTCTGGAAATCTACTAGCATCTGCTGCAACTATTTTTTCTATAGATCCAATCGTAAAGACATCTTTGTGTTCTGATTGAGCCTTTAATAGTTCTAATAGTGCTTTAGCTTTAGCTCCACCTTCAGCAACAATTTTTTTAGCTTCAGCTAGGGCAGCTATTTCAATTTTTTCAGCTTCAGCTTCAGCATTTTTGATAGTAACAGCCTTTGAACCTTCAGCTTCGGTGAGATTTAGTAGGTTGATTTTTTCTTGAGTTTTGGTTTTAGCTGCTTGAATGCTTAAATTAGCTTTTTGGGTGGCAACTTCTGATTTTCCGCGTAGTTTTTCTTGTTTTACTTTTTTAACCAAATCAACTGCTGGTCCACTTTCTTGAGAGAGCTTAGCGTTGGTAATGGAGATACCATAATCTTCTTCCAGTTTACTTTCTAATGTTTCTTTGAACGTGTTATTGACTTCAAGATTTCCACCAACTAATTTTTCTATTGGATATTCATTAGTAGTGATTTCAACGCTCTCTTCTATGATATCAAGGGTTTCCGTTTTAAACCTTTCAATATCCATATCTTCCCCGGGCCATTTTCTGGCTATTGTTAGGGGTTTTAAAACACAGAAGTGAAATACAGCACGACCAATTTGCAGTTCGGCTTTGCATTCTGATTTGACATGAATGTCGTTGATTTCAATTCTTAAATCATCTAGTCTAGTTTTCTGAACTGTCATCCCTAAAAACATTTTCATCCATATCATTTTGGAAAAATCAAAATAATGGTTTCCGCCATATTCTTTTCCAAGTAGGTATGGATTTTTTTCTAGGTCAGTTCCAGAATAAACTATTTGACTACCATTAATATGAGTAATCACATGAGCTTCATCAGGTTTCAAGAGAATGTATATTTTAGCGAAAAATTTATAAATTCTAATAGCAATAGCTACTACAATAAGGGCTATTATTACGATTATGCCGTAATTTAGCCACGGTATGTTAGTTTTTGCTAAAAAATTTGTTAGATTATTCCCTAAAATATTGATGCCTAAGATTGAATAAAATAGTGCAGCCGATGTTATTGCACTAATTATTACCATTGGGACTGACTTTTTTCTCGTTGAGAAGAGAATAAATATTGTAAAGCCAATAACCCCTATAATCATAGCTAGTGATTTACTAGCTATTCCCGTGTGTAGCATTACTGCGTAGAATGCTACGACCATAAGTAGAGCAATTATAAATGCTCCTGTGCTTTTTGCGAAATTTTTCATGATTCCTCCTATTTTCTTTCTTTTTATTTATTCAAAAAACTTTTTGAATAATTTACTATATCTTGAAATAACATTTTTGTCAATAGGCATTCGCCTGTCTTATAGATTTTTATTATAGTTAAGCTAAATTAAGGAAACTTAAAATTACTATGATAAGAAAGGGTTGATTCTAACAATTTGACTATATAGAAATATAGAGTTAGACTTTTAGTATAATAATTAATTATAAAAAATGGCTAAACCAACAAAATATGCTACTCTGATATGTATTATTTTAAGTTTGCTTTTGGCAATTGGGATTTTATTAGGGATTATCTTGAAAGTACCATGGATTATAATTTTGTCATTACTTCCAGCTGTTATTTATCAGGTTTATCGTACTGAGGGCAAATCAACAAAGTGGGCCAGTTGGGCAATGCTAATTATTATTATTTTAGAACTCCTTTTCGTAATTTTTAAAATCAATTTTAATTTAGCTGAATTTCTCGGTTCTAAAGGAGAATATGTGGCCGGTTATTATGTACAATTTGGGGATATTAAAACTCTTTTTCCAAGTTTGATGTCAGTTTTATCTATTATATTATTTGTGAGAACACGAGGTAAATATACTAAATGGCTAGCAGTATTAATTTTTATTGGTGCCTTTGCAATTGTTTATTCAATTGACTCAGTTGGTTTTAAAGAGTTATTAAATTTTGGAGTAAAAGAAGCATTACATCAATTATAATTTTTAAAAGTTATTATAGATTTTAGAATATCGTGTTAATCTAGAAATTCTTTATAGTTGAGTATATTAAAAAATCGTCTTAATCGACGATTTTTTTTAACTTATAAATTTTAGCGTCTGAAGCTCCTAGGGAGGACATTAGAACTGTGGTCATGGAAGAGAAGGTCGGTTTTAAATTTTAAAATCTTGACTATTTATATTTAAAGGGTTAATATGATATGAAAAATAAAAAATAGGAGGAGATTATGAAGGCGCCGATTACAGTGCAATTAGAAATTACTGAAAAGTGTAATTTTCAGTGTCCCCATTGTTATCATCTTGATAATGATGAAGATAGATGCTTTTTAAATTTTCAAACCGATAAAAAAAGAGTCATGGAAATAGCTAAAAAGTTAGTTGGTTTGAAAATTTTTAATGTAATTCTTACCGGTGGTGAGCCATTTATGGAAAAAGAACTAGTTTTAGATCTTGTAGAATACTTCGGTAAAAACAATATTAGTGTCAGTATTAATACTAACTTAGTATTGTTAACAAAAGATTTTTTACAAGATTATAGAATGGTTTATGTAAAGAGTTTTTTAGTTTCTTGTCCTTCTTGTGATAAGAAATTATACAAAACGATGACAGGTAATGGTAATTATGATGTCTTTGAGAAAAAGTTAATTTTCTTAAAAGATAGTAAGCTTAGATTTTCTGTAAATATGGTTGTTAATCGTAAAAATTTATCTGATATTAGGAATACTGCTAAACATCTTTTAAGTCTGGGTATTAAAAAGTTTGGGGCTACTCCAATGGCATTGAATTTATTATGTCCAGATTTTGAAAATTTTCTTCAGCAACAAGAAGTCATTCAATTAATTCAAGATTTAGTTTGGATTCATGATGAGTTAGGAATGTCTGTAGATATCTTTGAGGCTATTCCAAAGTGTATTTTCCCAGTAGATATCTTAAAAAGAGATTTTCACTTCTTAAAAAGAAAATGCCAAGCTGGAGTTACTACTATGGCGGTTTCTAATAATGGAGACATTAGACCATGTACTCATAACATTGATAATTATGGTAATATTTTGGAAGAAGAGTTCTCTTTATCTTGGAACAGAATGAATGACTGGAGAAAAAGAGTTTATCTTCCTGATGAGTGTCAGGACTGTAAAGCCTTAAATTTATGCGCAGGAGGTTGTAGAATAACAGCAAAAGGTTTTAGCAGCTTAAATGATCCAAAAGCTAAGGATCCTTGGATGACAGAACCAATTGTTTGTGAAATTAAAAAATCACAAGAACAAATTGTTTTATCACCAGAGATGTGTGTTGAATTGAATGGGATTATTCAACACAGAAAAGAAGAGGATACTTACCTTGTCGGCATAAAAAATAAAAACAATGTTACTCGTATTAATGAAGAGCTTTTTAATTTTATTTTATACTTGCAAAAAGTTGATAAAAGTTCTTTAATTAAGTTAGCAGGGGATGTTCATACATTTAAATCCCTAGGGTTTCAGAAGATTATCAAATCTTTATTGAGTAAGAAAATCCTAAAAATAGGAGGTTAAAATGAAAAAGAAACCCGACTTTGATAAAATGGAAGTATTAAGACTTCTAGGAAATGGTAGCAATTGCTACGATTGTGATGATGGCAATAGTTGTGACTCGGGTGGTGATTGTGATAGCTCTGACTGTGATAATTGCGATTGTGATAATGGTTGCGATGATTAGTCAGGAAAATGGCAGATTAAACTGAGGAGTTCACTATGTAATATGTGAACTCCTTTTTATTTTTGTTCATTTTTAATTTGAAATGGTTTGTATTATTAGGATAAACAAAAAAACGCTTTGAATAAAGCGTCTAGAGTGGCTGTGCTATCCGAAGCTCGTAGAGCGAAGGATGGAGCGGGTAGGGGGAATCGAACCCCCGTATTCAGCTTGGAAGGCTGACGTAATAAGCCACTATACTATACCCGCTTGTTTTAATTTTTCTTTAAGAAACTCTTTTCCATAACCAGATTTTAACTTTTTTTCATATTCACGTGCCGTCTTATAATCTGTAAATTTTTTAGAATAAAATAATTTTATACTTTTAAATTTTTTCGTATATTTACTATGACCATTTTTATGTTCTCTGACTCTTCTAGAAAGATTATTGGTTAGTCCAACATAAACTTCTTTCAATATTTCGTCATATATTGCATATACAATTATCATCACTTTCATTTTTATCTGCTTGGAAGGCTGCCTACGGCAGATAAACCTGCCTACGGCAGACAGGGCTGACGTTTATCTACCGTTAGGTAGGTAATAAGCCACTATACTATACCCGCATTAATATCTATTAAATCATATTTTAAAAGTAGAGTCAATATTTCTTACTATATAGGGTAGTAAGAGCTATTGCTAAAGCATCACTAGC
>JAUVAE010000022.1 GCA_030591905.1 Candidatus Komeilibacteria bacterium | reverse complement strand
TGATAGATTTTTTATCCAGCTTAAACTATTTTCAATTTCAGCATAATCTGTAACTTTTAACATCAAAGCTGTTTGTTCATAAAAATAACTTGCCAATTCATCCTTGATGGCTCCAAAATAATCAATTTTTAAAGCTTCCTTGTGTTTATCGATAACATCCTCAACAAAATCTAAATCATTACTCACGCAAAAAATATAATCATTCAAATAAGTAATATAAAATTTATTTTTAGGAATAGGTAAAATAGGATTCTCTGTAGATTCAACATGTGATTCATAAATTGTCTTACCATTAAACTTTATCTTCCCCGAATTGTCTATTATCGAATTAAAACTTCCCCTGAGCAATTCTACGTCTGTTATTTTAAATAATAATGATTGAGATTCTGATGATTTTTCTAACCAATAAATATCTTTGCCAATACTTTTTATAAAAGAACCCACTTTCTCATCATCCTTTAAATATTCTTTCAATCCTAATCCAGAAATAAATGTTTCATCCAATAAAAGGTAATCTTTCCCATTGGCAATAACATCGGCAGTAGAAATAGTCAAAACAGCTTTAGTATTGTCTGGAACAAGCTGATCTAAATCGATACTTCTTCCGGAAACAAAATAATATCTCTTAAAAATAAAAAAAATAGATAAGATTAAAATTAAAGCCAAGCAAATAAACAAGGCCTTTTTACGAGTTACCTGTTTCTTAGCTGTTTGCCAATGAAATTCTGGATTAAATTCTGGACTAAACATTTTATAGTATTATTTTAATAATATATATAACTATATATAGAAGATTAACATAATCAATGATTAATTAAAAGTAAAAACCCCATAATAATGGGGTTTTTATATCTAAATCTAAATATTACTTAATATCTTTTTGGTCTAGAATCTCTTCTTGGTCCTCTATTATTAAAATTATTAGGACGAGGAGTTCTAGGTGGTCGATCTTGCCAACCTTCTGGTTTCTCTAATAAAGCTTTTACTGATAAACCGATTCTACCTCTTTCTTCATCAACTTCCATAACTTTAACCTTTAAAGTATCTCCTACTTTAACTATATCTGAAACTTTATCAATTCTCTCATATTTGAATTCAGAAATATGAACCATACCATCTTTACCAGGTAAAAATTCAACAATAGCACCAACTTCTCCACCTGATTGAGAGGTAACAATCTTTGTTATTTTACCTTCATAAATTTCACCAGGAAGAACTTTTTTAGTAAGAGCTTCAATATGTTCTACTGCTTTTTGAGCACCTTCTTGATTAGTAGAAGTAATAAATACCGTTCCATCATCTTCTAAGTCTATTTGCACATCATAATCAGCAATCATTTGATTAATCATCTTACCACCTGGTCCAATAACAACTCTAATATCTTCTGGATCTATCTTCATGGTAATAATTCTTGGCGCAAATTCAGATAGTTCTTTATTTGATTCTGGAATAGTCTTTGTCATAGTTTCTAATATTTTCAATCGAGCATTTTTAGCTTTTTCTAATGTTTCCTTACAAATCTTTAAGCTTATTCCATGTAATTTAATATCTAATTGAATAGCTGTAATTCCTTTTTCAGTACCAGCAACTTTAAAATCCATATCACCACTATGATCTTCAACTCCTTGAATATCAGTTAAAACAACATAATCATCTAAAGATTTTCCAGTTATTAATCCCATGGCAATTCCAGCAACCGGTCTTTTAATAGGCACACCGGCATGCATTAAAGCCAATGTTGAACCACAAGCAGCGGCTTGAGAAGAAGAACCATTAGAAGATAAAACTTCAGAGACAACTCTAATTGTATAAGGAAAATCTTCTTTACTAGGTAAAACTGGTATCAAAGCATTTTCTGCTAAAGTACCGTGTCCAATATCTCTTCGAGAAGCTCCTCTATTTGGCTGGACACTACCTACTGAAAATCCAGGAAAATTATAATGATGCATATATCTTTTGGTTCCTTCAATCTCCATACCATCTAATAGCTGCTCTGCTCCGGGAGAACCTAAAGTAACAATTGATAAAACATGAGTAAGTCCTCTTTTAAATAAACCAGTTCCATGAGTTCTATTAAATAAACCAACTTCACAATTAATATCTCTTAGTTCATCTGTTTTTCTTCCGTCTGGTCGTTGATTATCTTTTAAAATCATCTCTCTAGCCTTTTCAGTAAGCTTTTCATCAAGCCTTCTCATTCCAAAAGACCTTAATTCTTTAGAAATTTCACTATCTTCTTTTAGAGTCTCATTTAAATCTTTATTTAGAGTTCTAATATTAGCTTCTGTTTCTTCTTTATCTGCTGTAAAAATAGTTTTAGTATCTTTATCTTTGAAAAATTCCTCTATTTTTTGATCTATTAACTCTCTTTGTTGTTTTTCCTCATCTGTTAGTTGAGATTCTGCTGAAATTTTAGGTATTCCAATTTCTTTTTGAATATCTTCCACAAATTTAATCATTTTTTTGATATGCTTATCAGCAAATTCAATAGCACTCATAACATCATCTTCACTTGATTCATTACATCGAGCTTCTAACATATCAATACCATCTGGAGTACCAACTGTAAAGACTTCAAAATCACTCTTAGCTCTAGCTGTATTTGTTGGATTCAGAACTAACTCATCACCAACTTTACCAACAAGAAAACCAACTGCTGGACCAGCCCATTCAATTGGTGAAACCATTAAAGCTATTGAAGTTCCTAATAAAGAACAAAAAGCAGGATCGTTTTCTCCGTCATATTCCAAAACACTAGCCACAATCTGAATATCTTTTCGAGAAGCATCATTAAATAATGGCCTGATTGAACGATCAATTACTCGACCAGTTAAAACAGCTTCATCAGTTGGACGACCCTCTCTTTTAATCCATCTTGAACCTTTAATTTTACCGGCAGCATATAATTTTTCACTATATTCAACAAGTAATGGAAAGTAATCTATACCTTCTCTTTCATCTCCTTGAACGGCTGTAACTAAAACAGAAGTTCCACCATATCTTACTAAACAACTTCCAGATGTTTGTGGTGCATATTTACCGACTTCTACAATTAATTCTCGTCCAGCAAATTCCATCTTAAAGTCTTTGCTATAATTTTTATCTTTTTCTTTTTTAAAAAACATTTAATTTTCTATTATTTATTATCTTTCCCATCTTCTTCGTCTTTTTGAGCTTTTTTCTCATCTTCTTGCTCTTCCTTTTTTACATCTTTTTTAATTCTCTTCCCAATATCAGAACAAAGTTCAGAAATTCTAGTTACTTTTAAACTAAGTTTCTTAATAAGCTTTTCAAAAGATTCAAAATTATCTCTTTCTAAAAATCTTAATAATTTTCTTCTTTGATTAAGTTTTTTAACTAAACCTCTTCGAGAAGAAAAATCTTTCTTGTGTTCCTTCAAATGTTCTGTTAATTCCTTAACTTCCTCAGTTAAAATGGCAATCTGAACCTCAGATGATCCAGTATCATTTTTATGAGTTTTGAACTTTTTGATGATTTCTTCTTTCTTTTTCTTGTCTAACATAATATTAGTCCCTTTTTCGCATACCAAGTAAACCGAGTAAATAACTTGGATTAACCGAGTATACGTTATTTTTTAGTAGACTCTCTATTGAGTCTAGAGTTTATAATCAATAGATTATAGTTAATAATTAACCACAAAACTATTGACTACAAACCACAATTCTTTAGTCACGTCGAAATGACTAACTATTTACTTTACTTGCCAGGCAAGACAAAGTTTGATGGTATCGCTACGGGGAATCGAACCCCGGTTTTCAGGATGAAAACCTGATGTCCTAACCACTAGACGATAGCGACAAAGTAATAACAGTATACTAGTTTTTAAAAAATAAGTCAATACTAAAACCCTCTTATAATAGAGGGTTTTAGCTATTTAAAACAAGTAATTTAATTCCCTAAATTCCTGAACATTGGCATTCCTGTAGAAGGACTTGTAGGAACATAGATAGTTCCTTCTCTATCTTTTAATTCATTTATATACAAATAATATAAATAATTCTGAGTTAAACTTTGATTAATAATTCTTTGAGCTTCTTTTTGTCCTTCAGCTTCAATAATTTTTCTTTGTTTTTCTTTTTCTTCCATTTGCAGTAAAAATTCATACTTTTGAGACTCTTGTTCAGCTTGTAATTTTTCCTGGATTGAATTAGCTAGGTTAGTTGGCAATTGTATATTTCTTAAAAGAACATCTTCAATAATAATTCCTCGAGATTCAATCTCTAACTTTAAAGAATCTGCAATTCCTTGAGTAGCCTCCTGACGCTTCTCAGAATAAAGTTCTTTAGCTTCATACTGAGCAATTACACCCCTAATTGAACTCCTGATAATAGGACGAATAATCTTTTCCTCATAATTTAAACCAACATCTTTATAAACATCCGAAGCCTGTTCTTCATTTAATTTATAAAGTACAGTAATATCTAAATCAACGTTTAAACCTTCTTTAGTAAGAGCAGCAATAGAATCGTCCCTAGCTATTTTACCTTCTCCAGTTAAAATACTCATCGTATACTCTTCGGTTCTAATAGTCATTTTATGAATCCGAGCTAAAGGAATCACTAAATGAAAACCAGAACTTAATTCTTTATCTTTTACTCTTCCAAATAAAGAATAAACTCCTGTTTCACCGGCATCAATAATAATTATTGAAGAAAAAAATAACCACAGCACAGCAATGGCAATTATTACCCCTCCAAATAATTTTTTAAAATTTCCTTTATTTTTTAAATCATCCAAATTTATTGTTTCATTCATATTTTTATTGTTATTATTTAATTTATTAAAAAATTTTAAAGCATCTAATTTAATATAACCACTTTTAATTGCAAAAATTAAAGCTATTACTATAATTATCAGAAATACAAAACCTCCTCCACTATTTTTTAGCATTGGAGAAAAAATTATAAAAGCGAATATAATCAAAGGCAATTTTCTTAGAAGTTTTTCATTCATAACGATATGATAGCATTTACCTAAAAAAAAGAAAGCTATTTAAAGATAATTTATAATGTTATAATAAAATCCTATATAATAAACAAAAAACAATATGCTTAGAAAATTAATTATCACCACCCTAATTATATTCGGATTATCATACATCTTGCCAGGCGTAAACATTAATAATGTATGGACAGCCTTAATTGCTGCCATAGTCTTGGGATTATTAAATACTTTTTTAAAACCAATCCTGCTTTTATTTTCCTTACCAGTAAATATTATAACGCTTGGTTTATTTACTTTTATAATCAATGCTTTTATTCTATTATTAGTTAGTTATTTGGTCTCTGGTTTAGAAATAATTAACTTTGGATCTGCGCTATTATTTAGCTTAATTATCTCTTTTATAAATTCTTTAGGTAATATTCGTCGATAAAAACAAACAAAATATGTCTAAAATAGCCATAATATCAGATTCTCATGATAACATTCCTCGCCTAGATCAAATGCTGACCAAAATTAAAAAAGAAAATATTAAAACCATAATTCACTGTGGTGATGTTTGTACTCATGATACTTTAAAACACTTGTATCAAAATTTTGATGGACAAATATATTTGAGTATTGGTAATATTGATTACGATCATGAAATAAAAGAAAAAATAAACAATGTAAAAATATTTCCTAAGTTTGGAGAGCTAAAAATAGATGGAATTAAAGTAGCTTTTAATCATTTTCCAAAAAAAGCCAAAAAATTAGCTGAAACTAAAAAATATGATTTTGTTTTTTATGGTCATACTCACAAACCGTGGGAAGAAGAAATTGATGGAATTAAAATAGTAAACCCCGGCACCTTGGCCGGAGTATGGAATAAAAGCACTTTTGCTATTTTAGATACAAAAACTCAAAAATTAGAACTAATTATATTATAGTAAACCTCTCCTTGTCCTTCGGACATCCCTCTCCTAGTCAGGAGAGGGAAATGAGAACTAAACTAGTATATAGTCCCTTTCTCCTGACTAGGAGAAAGGGAGACAGGGATAGAGGTAAAATTTTATTCTTCAATAATTTCCTCTGTGGGAGTTGTTGTTTTTTCTACTCCAATTAAACATACTGCTGACCAAGGAATATAATGAGAATAGATTCTCTCTTCATAAGTTTCTCTATCGTCAGCATACTCAACCTTATAATCAAAATAGGCATCGGCTCCAGCATGGGCTGATTCTGTACAATCTCTTTCACCTGGCTCTAATTCATCGGTCTCAATTTCTTTAGTTGGTCCTGGATCAACAATATTATAAACAATCGGATCAGTAATTGTCACTTGTCGACCATCTTTGGTACCCCAAAATTCAAAATAAAGTTTAGTACCAACAATACTAGTTTGAATTAAAATATAATTATCAGTGTCATTTATAAATTTCATATCTGGCCAAGGATTATAAATTGTAGCATCTGTTCCGGCTGGTTCATAATAAACAACTCGATATGAATGCGGTCTTCTTTGGGTAATTTGTAAACCACTATCTAAAGCAGCTCTATAAATAGTGGTTCCAATCTGACATAAACCACCACCATATTCTGGAATTGTTTTGTTTCCCTTAATAACCAACTCTGGTAAATAACCACTTTCAGCATTTACCGGAATTAAATTTTGCATAGTAGCAAATTCTTTTCCTGGCGCTATTAATAATCCATTCAATTTTTCAGTCCCAGTTTCTATATTATGAATTCTGTTCACTGGACTTCTTCTAAAATCTGATTCCCCTACGCCTATAATTTCTCTAATGCCTTTATCATTAATATTTTCGGTTTCTACTTCTGCTTTAGTAATATCAACAGCTAAATCAATCTCTGAATTTAAATCATTAATTGCTATTTCCATAACTTCTAAACTTTGTTCTAAATTAACAGCTTGTCCATCACGACTACTCTGAAACTTTATTACTTTTCCATTACTTATCTCAAATTTTGCATTTCTACTTTCTTTATTTATATAGGGAATAACATAAGTTTCTAAATGTTCACTATATTTTTCAAAATCAAAACTTATAATTACTTCCCCATCACCACTTGGTTTAAGAATCAACCAATCTTTATAAATAGCTGAATTGATTTTCCAAAATCTTTGATTATAATTAAAAGTAAAACTTCCTAAATCAATAATATCCTTTATTAAATCTATTTTCTCATTTGCCTGTTCTAGGGTGATAGAAGACTTAATTGATTTTAATTCTAAATTAATTGCTTCAAAACTAAAATTGTTTATCCTATCTTCCGTGTTTTTAATTAAAATATCATAATTAAACTCCTCTCCATCAATTGATTCTTCAATAATTATGTCCGTACCTTCAAGCACGATAGTAGGTGGTATAAAAGAAGTTTCAAACTCCTGAAAATTATCTCGTAAAATACTTTCCCACTCCTCTTTATTTAAATCATATTTCCAAGAAATATGTTTGGCTTTTATAAATAAAGCCTTAAATTGTTCTAAAATATTTCTTTTATAATCGTGTTCTCGTCCAATTACAAAAATATCTTTGGCAGTGTCTTTATTATTAAATTCTACTAATTTATATCTTAAGTCTGGATCGCTTAATGTAACAACTACTGGGTTGACATTAACGGTCATATCTTTATAAACATAATCAACGCCTTTCTCCATAAATTCACTACTTTTGAATTCTAAAAGGTTATAAACATCTGAATAGCTCTGATTAAAAACATGTTCATTGTTTATATAAACACCTGGATAAACTTTGTGGGCAAAAAGGGCATTATATCCAAAAATAATTATTATCAAAAAAATTATTACAATAAAAAATATAATAACTTTTCTAAAAAATTTCCAGGAAGATGATTTTTTAAACATAAATTTGATTTACCAAGCACTTTTTTTCAAAAAGGAAAAAGGTGCTTGGTTTACTAAAAATCTAACAAAAAAACAGAGACAATTAAAATTCGTCCCTGCAATGTAAATATATAAAAACAAACAAACTATTTAACATCAACGGATACTTTAACAGCTTTTTTATTTCTAATTTTCGGAAGGGTAACTGTCAAAACACCATTCTTTAGAGACGCCTTAACCTTACTAGCCTGAACTTCGCAAGGAAGAATGATTGATCTAGAAAATCCTCCCCAATAACATTCTTTATAAAAAAAATCCTCTTCTTCAGCTACAATCTCTTCTTTTCTTCTACCTCGGATAGTAATCATGTCATTATTAATATCAATATCTATATCTTCTGGATTAACTCCAGCAATAGTTGAACGAATTACTATATTGTTATCACTTTGATAAACATCTACTAATAATTCACCCTCTTCAATATCTTCTTCAATCCAATTTTTCTTTTCTTCAATTATTTTTTCTTCTACTTTGACTTTTTTATTTTTAGGAACTTCCTCAAATAAATTATTTTCAGTTTTTTTATCTATTTTTTTATTCTTTTTTCTTTTAAACATTTTATTTTTGTTTAGTTTTAAACTATCTAAATTATATAACAAAACTACTTTATATTCAAAAATCTTCTTTTACCAACCTGAATCATATATCCATTTCCTTTTTTAATTTGAAAATCATAATTATCAATCTTGGCATCATT
>JAUVAE010000066.1 GCA_030591905.1 Candidatus Komeilibacteria bacterium | reverse complement strand
GTTTCTCATAACAAACCATTGGTAACCGGTATTAAAAAGAAAGAAAAGGTTATTGGGCCAATTGATGACTTTTCAGAAATTACTTTATTAACATTTAGACGTTTATCTAAAGATCCTATTGAGGCAGCTCAGAAAATTATAGATAAAATTAGATCCTTAGAAAAGGAGTCATATTTAAAAAGAGCCACAGCTATATAAAATTGGAGAAAAAGTGAAGTTTATGATTTGTATTTAGATTTAGGGAGAGAAAGCATGGAAAAGAATTTATCTATAGATAAGATTATAGAACAGAAAATTTTAAGTAAAGAAAAAGTTTTAACAAAGAAAGAGTTTAGTGCTATTACAGATTTGAATAAAAAATTAAGGTTTTAAAATATTATGCGTTATATTGTTCCCCAATTTATTGATGTAGAAGATAGAATATTTGGTCCAATTACGGTTAGACAATTTTTGATTTGTACTATTGGAGGACTTTTGATATTTTTATCTTTTAAATTAGCAGATTTTTCATTATTTATTTTAGAGACCCTTATAATAGGCGGACTTACAATTGTTATTGCTTTTGTTAAAGTTAATGGGAAGAAATTTCATAATTTTTTTATTGATTTATTAAATTTTTTATTTAAAACTCCAAAATTATCTATTTGGCAAAAAAAAGAGGATATTGTTATAAAAAAAAAGATAGAAGAAAAAGAAAAAGAGGATACTTATATATTTGAACCCAAGGAATTACGACGTACAAAATTATCAGAAATTTCTTTAATTATTGATACTGGTGGTACTTATGTTGGCGAAAGTAATGAAGGTCCTTCAAATCTTTTAAAAGAAAATATTGTTGGAAATAAATTAAATTAAAAATATTTATCCTGTTAAATGAAATTAATTTGTTTTTTGACAGGGTAATATATAGAATATAGAAAATTTAAATTAGAGATATGAACATTATAATAAATAATTATTTAATGGGATGAAAAATAAAAAAAGAATAACAAATAAAGCCACTCAAGATATTTTGGAAATTGCTAGTATTAAAGATAATATGGTTATTTTAAAAAATGGAACTGTACGAGCAGTATTAATGGTTTCATCTATTAATTTTGCTTTAAAAAGTCAAGACGAGCAAGAAGGTATTATAAGTGCTTTTTATTCATTTTTAAATTCAGTTTCATATCCCTTACAGATAGTTATTCAATCGAGAGCCTTAGACATTGATCAGTATTTGGATAAATTGGATAAATTAGGAAAACAACAGACAAATGAACTTTTAAGAATACAAACAAATGATTACACGCAATTTATCAGAGAACTTTTACAATTACAATCAATTATGAGTAAAAAGTTTTTTGTTATTGTTCCTTATTCAATAGTAGAAGTTAAGAAGAAAGATTTTTTTAATAAGGCTGGTGATTTATTTTCAGCCCAAAATGTATTAAAAATAAAAAAGAAAGAATATGAAAATTATAAAGATCAATTATTTAGAAGAGTTGGACATGTTCGTTCAGGATTAGAAGGCATGGGTTTACAATCAGCACAATTAGATACAGCAAGTTTAATAGAACTTTATTATAATTCTTATAATCCAGAAGTTTCCAAAAGGGAAAAATTAAAGGATGTTGAACAAGTTCGAATTGACGATTAATTTAATTAGTAGTTGTTAGTTAATAGAAAACTTTTAAAAACTAATTACTACAAATTACAAACTAATTAAAATATGTTTAAACAAAAACAAATCAAAGAGTCAACAAATCCAACAAAACAAGAGTCAGAGAAAATTGTTAAAGATCCTGTTCAAGATAAACTTTTATTAGAAGCTGAAAAAGTTTATAGACGAGGCAGTGTTTCTGTCAAAGATTTAATTGCTCCAGCCGCTTTTAAAGTAGAGAGTAATTTTGTACGTATTGGTGATAAATTTGTGAGTACGCTCTATGTTATAACTTATCCTAGATATATTAGTATTGGTTGGTTTGCTCCAGTTATTAATTATTCCATACCTTTAGATGTTGCTATGTATTATTATCCAATGCCCTCAGAAAAGATTTTAAAGAAATTAAGAAATAAAGTTGGTTCATTGGAAGCTCAACTACATGCGGATGCTGAAAAAGGAGCTCCTCGAGATGTAAAAGGTCAAACTGCTTTGTCAGATATTGAAAGTTTGAGGGATAGTTTAACTCAGGGTACAGAAAGATTTTTTCAATTTGCTTTATATGTAACTATTTATGCAGACAATCCAGAGGAACTAGAAAAAAGAATTGAGACAATTGAAAATATTTTTGGTTCAAAACTTATTTTTACAAAAAGGACATTATTTACTGCCAAACACGGATTTAATTCAACACTTCCGCTAGGGAATGATGAGTTATATATTGCCAATAATATGAATTCATCTCCAGCATCAGCTTCATTTCCTTTCATATCTTCTGAATTAACAAGTAATGATGGAATTTTGTATGGAATTAATAGACATAATAATTCTTTGATTTTATTTGATAGATTTTCTTTACAAAATGCTAATACTGTAGTTTTTGCAACTTCTGGAGCTGGAAAATCCTATGCTATTAAATTAGAAGTAATTAGAAGTTTAATGATGGGCACCGATGTTATTATTATTGATCCCGAAAAAGAATATCAACATTTATCAGAAGCAGTTGGAGGAACATATATTAATTTATCATTAAATTCTAATAGCAAGGTTAATCCCTTTGATTTACCAAAGGGCCTAACGAAGGAAATGAAAACAGCTGATATTTTAAGGAGTGCTGTTATTACTTTAAAGGGTTTAATTCGTTTAATGGTTGGTAAGTTATCACATTTAGAAGATTCACTTGTTGATAGAGCTCTTTTAGAAACGTATGCTAAAAAGGATATTACAGCTGATAGTGATTTAGATAATATTGACCCACCTTTAATGAAAGATTTTGAAGAAGTTTTAAATGGAATGGAGGGTGGTAATGATTTATCACTGAGAATTAAAAAATATACCGAAGGAACTTTTGCTGGTCTTTTTAATAGCCCTACAAATGTTGATGTATCTAATCAATTAATTACTTTTAGTGTTAGAGATTTGGAAGACGAATTAAGGCCTATTGCTATTTATACAATCATTACTTATATATGGAATTTAGTTAGGTCTCAAATGAAGAAGAGAATATTAATAATTGATGAGGCTTGGTGGTTAATGCAACACGAAGATAGTGCTAAGTTTATTTATGCCTTAGTAAAAAGATGTCGAAAATATTATTTAGGAGTAACAACAATTACTCAAGATGTTAATGATTTTTTAAGATCACCATATGGTCAGGCAATTGTGACCAATTCTTCTTTACAATTATTATTAAAACAATCTCCAGCAGCAATTGAACTTATTCAAAAGACTTTTATGCTTACTGATGAGGAAAAATATTTGTTATTACAGGGAAAAGTTGGTCAAGGAATTTTCTTTGCTGGAAATAAGCATGTAGCTATTCAAGTTGAGGCATCCTATACAGAAGATCAATTAATTACTTCTGATCCAAAACAACTTTTAGAAATAGAAGAAGCTAAAAGAGAGTTTAAAGATAAACAAGCTAAAGAAAACTCTTAATTTAAAACAATTTAACAGTTTATCAATTTAATAATTTTACCCTGTTAAATAATTTTAAATCCAAATTTAAAGGATATAAAATTTTATATAGGGTATATGGAAGATTTAAAATTAAGATTTAAATAGTATTCTAATAGTGGCGTCTGTAGAAACTTAAATCTTATTTAATAGGGTAAAGATATGACAAAAAAACAAATTAGAATATTAATCATTGTTTTTATTATTATTGTTTTAATAGTGTTTATAGTTTTTTTATTAACTAATGTTAAAGAGGAAATAGATAATAATATAGATGAAGAATCAGATTTTATAAATACTAATAATTTGGATAATAACAAATTAGATTCTGAAGTTATTGAAATACCAGTAGTTGAAAAGAAAAAAGAGGATATAGGGGAATTAAAAATTAAGACCTTGGCTAAAAATTTTACAGAAAGATATGGCACTTGGTCAACAGATAATAAAGATGAAAATTTTAAATCAGCAGAAATTTATGCAACTATTAGAATGAAACAAAGAATAGAAGATTTTATTTTAGATAATGAAAAATTGTCTGATGATTATCTAGATTTTTATGGAGTTACTACTAAGGCTTTAAATGTAAAAATTTTAACTTTCAATAATACGGACGCTAGTTTGAATGTTTCTGTTCAACAAATAGAAACTTTAGGAGAAAATTTAGATGAAAATATTAGCTATAAAAATTTAAGTTTAGAATTAATAAAATATAATGATGATTGGTTAGTTGACTACGCAGAGTGGGAATAGTAGTCGAATAAATTCGACTTAATTTCTAATATTTAATTTCAAATT
>JAUVAE010000038.1 GCA_030591905.1 Candidatus Komeilibacteria bacterium | reverse complement strand
TAATATTTCAGATAATATAACTTATAAGGATAAGGATGGAGAAGATAAAAAATATGAGGGAGCGTCAAATTATTTAGATATAGAGTTTGATTATTCAGAAGGAGATGCTTTAATTTATGCTAATTCCTATGGATTGTTCTATACAAATGATGGTGGGCAGAATTGGGATCATATAAAATTACTAACTAAACCAAAAGCAGTTACTATTCGTTCTGTAGCCTTAAATCCAAATAATAATAAGGAAATATATTATGTAACGTCATCAACCTTCTATAAAAGTATTGACAGCGGGAGGGAATGGACTACGGAAGCATTACCAACTTCGAAAACACCAATTGATCTTTTAGTAGACATTGAAAATGCTAATAGCATATTTATGATTGCTAGAGAAATAAAATAGTATAAAGCATGAAGGAAGAAATATAAAATATTTTTATTTGTAATTTTAATTATTAATTAATAAAGAGTAGAAATTTAGAATTAAGGGTTAATCATTGATAAACAACTTTTAACTTTCAAGTTTTAACTTTCAACTTTTAACTAAATCTTATGTCACAATTCATAGAGGGTTTTAATCCAGACTTTGATAAGATAATTGATCATTTTAAAAGTGAAACAGAGAAATTAAAAGCCGGTCGAGCCACTCCGGCATTAGTAGAGGATCTTTTGGTTGAATCTTATGGAGTCAAAACTCCTTTAAAACAAGTTGGTTCAATTTCTGTTCCAGAGCCGTCTTTATTGGTTATAGAGCCTTGGGATAAAACTTTATTAAAAGAGATTGAAAAAGCATTATCTCAATCTAATTTGGATTTATCAATTTCTATTTCAGAAACAGCTGTCCGAGGAAAAATTTCACCATTGACTGAGGAAAAGAGAAAGCGGATTATTAAATTATTGCATGATAAAAAAGAAGAATCTAAGATTTCTTTGAGACAAATGAGAGATAAAATCAGAAAAGATATCGATCAACAAGAAAAAAATAAAGAAATTTCCGAAGATGAAAAATTTAATTCTCAAAAAGAATTAGATGAAGTTATTAAAGATAAGACTCAAGAAATAGAAGATTTATCTAAGAAAAAAGAAGTGGAAATAATGAAAGTATAGAGAATACGAATTACGGAGTATGAATTACGGATTAAAAAATATTTTAGATGAAAAAGGTAAAATTAAAAATTAAAAAGATTAAAAAATAAATGATAGTTACAATAATAGTATTTTTATTGGTTTTGAGTTTGATAGTTTTTGTCCATGAAATTGGACATTTTTATACGGCTATTAAATTAGGTATTGGTGTGGAAGAATTTGGTTTTGGATTTCCCCCGAGAATGTTTGGTATTAAAAGAAAAGGAATTTTATATTCTATTAATTGGATCCCTTTGGGCGGTTTTGTAAAAATTAAAGGAGAGTCGGGAGATCATTTACAAGATCAAGATTCTTTTGCTAATCAGCCGGTATGGAAAAGATCTATTGTTTTATTTGCTGGAGTGTTTATGAATTGGGTTTTAGCTTTTGTTTTGATAAGCATTGGTTATTTTGCTGGTTTACCAGCAGTTTTAGAAGGAGATGTTCCAGCTGGAGCAGTTGTTTCTGATGAAAAAGTTCAGATTATAGAGGTCTATCCAGAATCATCAGCAGATCAAGCTGGTTTAGAAACGGGAGACATTGTTTTGTCAGTAGATGGTAATGATTTTAATGATAATTTGGTTTTACAGAAATATTTAAAAGAGAATAAGGAAGCAGAATTTATTTTTAATATCAAAAGAGGTCAGGAAGAAAAAGATATTGCTGTCAAAGCAGAACAGATTCCAGATTTGGAAAATGAAAAATTAATTGGAGTTGGTTTGGTAAAAAGTGGAATTGTATCTTATCCTTGGTATCGAGCACCAATTGAAGGATTCAAAACAACAATTAATATTACCTATTTAATTTTACTAGCTTTTGTTAATTTAATTGCCAATTTAATTAGGGGTAGTGGTGGAGCTGATATTTCTGGTCCAATTGGAGTAGCTGTATTTGCTGGTAGAGCTTTAGATATGGGATGGGTATATCTTTTACAATTTACAGCATTAATTTCTATTAATTTAGCAGTTATTAATATTTTACCATTTCCGGCTTTAGACGGTGGAAGAATATTATTTTTAATTATTGAAAAGATAAGACGAAAACCAAATAATCAAAAGATAGAAGCTATTGTGCATAATGTTGGATTTACTTTGTTAATGCTTTTAATAGTGTTAATCACTTATAAAGATGTTGTTAAATACGGAGGTGGATTAATTTCAAAGATTGGGAGTATGTTTTAATTTAATTCAACCTCACCCTGTCCTTCGGACATCCCTCTCCTAGTTCCCACGACTTCGCTCGGGACAGGCAGGAGAGGGACAGGAGAACTAAACGAGCATATAGTCTCTTTCTCCTGACTGGGAGAAAGGGAGACAGGAATAGAGGTAAATAACAAAACGTATGAAATTCAAGGTTAAAATGAGTTTAAAGCGTAATATTGTGGATATCTTACGGAATTGTGGTTACAGACTACATCCCAAAGATCAAAAAAGTTATATTAGACCGGTTTCTAATATAAGTTTTTATCCGAGATGGCATTTATATATCAGTAATGAAGATGATATTTACACTTTCAAGATCCACTTAGATCAAAAAAAAGTTTCTTATAAAGGACAGACAGCTCATAGTGGAGACTATGACGAAGAAATAGTTAAGCAAGAAGCTAAGAGGATAATTAATTTAATAGTTAAATACAATAAATAAGAATAACGAATAACGAATAACGAATTACGGGGGCATTGTCCGTAATTCATAATTCGTAATTCACAACTCATAATTTTATGCGACAATCACAATTATTTACTCACACTTTAAAGGAATCACCTAAAGATGAAGTTAGTTTAAATGCTCAGCTTTTAATTCGAGGTGGTTATATTTACAAAGAAATGGCTGGAGTCTATTCTTTTTTACCATTAGGATTAAGAGTGCTTAATAAGATTGAAGGGATTATTAGAGAAGAAATGAATGCTATTGGTGGCACAGAAATGAGAACTTCTGTTTTTCAAAATAAAGAAGTGTGGGAAAAATCAAATAGATGGGATGATAATATTGTTAATAATTGGTTTAAAACAAAATTAAAGAATGGTACTGAAGTAGGGTTATCTTTTACTAATGAAGAAGCTTATTCTAATATTTTAAAACAATATATTAATTCATATAAAGATTTACCAGTATATCCCTATGATTTTAAAACTATTTTTAGAAATGAAGCTCGAAGTAAATCTGGCATCTTTAGAAGTAGAGAATTTTATTGGAAAGCTCTTTATTCTTTTTCTAAAGATGAAACAGAACATAATGAATTTTATGAAAAAGCCAAACAAGCTTACCAGAATATTTTTAAGAGAGCTGGTATTGGTGATTTAACCTATTTAACCTTTGCTTCTGGTGGATCTTTTTCCAAGTTTTCTCATGAATTTCAAACTTTAACTGAGGCTGGTGAAGATATAATATATGTTGACGAGAAGAAGGGCATTGCTGTCAATAAAGAGGTTAATACAGATGAAGTCTTGAAAGACTTGGGTTTAAATAAAAAGAATTTAGTTGAAAAAAAGGCTGTAGAAGTTGGTAATATTTTTTCTTTAGGAACTAAATTTTCAGATCCTTTTGATTTAAAGTATACAAATAAAGAGGGAAAAGAAGAGTTAGTTGTTATGGGTTCTTATGGGATTGGTTTAGGTCGTTTAATGGGTACTATTGTAGAAGTTTTAGCAGATGATAGGGGAATTATTTGGCCAGAAACAGTAGCCCCTTACAAAGTTCATTTAATAGATTTGAGAAAGAAACAGGATGATAAGCTATATCAAATTTTACAAAATGATAAAATTGAAGTAATATATGATGACCGAGAGATTAGTGCTGGAATTAAGTTAAAAGATGCTGATTTAATAGGAATTCCGTATCGTTTAGTTTTAAGTGATAAATTAGGCGATAAAGTAGAGCTTAAAATGAGGAATGAGGATAATATTAAAGTTTATAGCATTGAAGAGGTGATTGAGATTTTAAAAAAATAGAAAAATACGAATTACGAATTATGAATTACGGAAAATATGAGATATAAGATATAAATTATTGAAAAGAAATTATAAATAAGTAAATAAGTTTCAAGTCACGAGTTTCAAGTTAAAAGAAAAAACTTGCAACTTTCAACTTTAAACTTGTAACTAATTCTATGTTTAATAAATTATTTGGAAAATTTTCAAAAGATATTGCTGTTGATTTGGGTACTTCTAATACTTTAGTTTATGTTAAAGATAAAGGCATTATTATCAACGAACCCTCAGTGGTAGCAATTAATACCAGAACAGACCAAATTTTATCAGTAGGTGAAGATGCTAAAAGAATGCTTGGTAAAACTCCTGGTCATATTTTAGTTGTGCGACCTTTGAGAAATGGTATTATTTCTGATTTTGAAGTGACAGAAAAAATGATGAGATATTTTATTGAAAAAATTCATAGAGAGTCTTTTTCTTTAGTTCCTCGTCCTAGAATTATTATAGCTGTACCATTAGATATTACAGAAGTTGAAAGAAAGGCTGTGGAAGATGTAGCAATGAGTGCTGGTGCTCGAGAAGTATTTTTAGTTGAACAGCCAATTGCTTCAGCTATCGGAGCTCGTTTACCTATTCAAGAACCAAATGGAAATATGATAGTTGAGATAGGTGGGGGTAAAACAGAAATAAGTGTTATTTCTTTGGGAGGTATTGTAACTTGGAAATCCTTAAATGTAGCAGGTGAAAAGTTTGATAGTGATATTATTAATTATGTTAGAGAAAAGTACAATATGTTTTTAGGAGAAGAATCTGCTGAACAGATAAAAAAGAGTATTGGCACGGTAATGAGTTTAAATAAACCAATCAAAAACAAAGTAAGAGGTAGAAACTTATTGAACGGTTTGCCCAAGGAAATACTAATAAAAAGTGACGAAATAAAAGATGCTATTCAATCATCAGTTGATACTATTATTAGTGCCATTAAAGATGTTGTTGAGGAGACTCCTCCAGAGTTAGTTTCGGATTTATATCAAAGAGGAATGGTTTTATCTGGTGGAGGAGCAATGTTAAGGGAATTTGATAGGTTAATTTATGAAGAAACTAAAATTCCAGTAATTATTGCCGATGATTCTTTAACTACAGTTGTTAGAGGCATCGGAATCGTTTTAGAAGACTTCGATAATTTAAAAGAATTATTATTGCCGCTAACAGTTGAAGAATCATATAAGAGTTAAGCTTTGCAAGGTATAACGTGTAATGAACAATATGTAGCACAGGGGAATATAAATTATTCATTATGTGTTATTCATTATACGTTATTTTTATAATAATATACTTATGATACTTAAAAAGAAAAATTTGTTTTTGTTATTATTTATTGGTTTTTTAATTATTGTTCTTCATTATTCTAAAATTATATCTCCTCTAGAAGGATTAATTGTTAAGGGTTTGAATCCAATTAGAAAGCAAATTTATAATATAAGTAGAAATTCTAGAACCTATTTTTATGTTATAACTCATTATGATGAAATAAAAAAAGAGGATGATGATCTTAAAAATAGATTAATTGATTATGTTATTGATGCTAGTTATATAAAAAAATTAGAAAAAGAAAATTTGGTTCTAAAACAAGAATTGAATTATTTTGAAACAATAGAAAAAAAATTAGTTTTAGCAGAAGTGGTTTCAGGATTTTATTTAGAAGGTGATAGCCTATTAGTTATTAATAGGGGGAGTAAAAATGGAATTGATGTGGGGATGCCAGTAGTTTTTGGTTCGGGAATAATAATTGGTAAGGTTATAAAAGTAAATGATTGGTCGTCTGATATTCTATTATTGTCAAATAAAAATAGTCTAATAACTGCGACAATACAAGGTCATGATCGAGTTAACGGTATTATTAAAGGTGATATAGATTATGGTTTACAAATGGATTATATACCCCCTGATATTGATATTGAGGCTGGAGATATTGTAGTCACAGCAGGATTAGAAGAAAAAATACCTAAAGATCTCGTTATCGGACAGGTTAAAGAAATTTTTTTTGAAGATGGAGATTTTTTTAAAACAGCAGTAGTTTATTCTTTAGTAGATTATCAGGTAGTGAATTTTGTTTCTATAATTTTGGACTAAGATCTATTGTTTAATGATTTTTTCTACTGCAACTTAAAATTTTAGCTACAAATTATTTAGAACTCATCACTTATATTCCATATGAGTTTCCTCGTCCTTTATAATTTTCGCTTAAAATTTTCTCGTTTCGTTACGAAAAATCATTAAATAATAGATCAATTTTATTCATCCTGTTAAATGGATTATTAATCTTAATAAGGATGAATAAAAAATATTTTTTCAGTTTTATTAATAATATTTAACAGGATGAAAAAGAAGATACTAATAATTTTTTTAACATTTATATTTACGATATTACAATTTAGTTTATATTTAAAAAATATTAGAGTTAATTTATTACTTTTATTTTTAATCTATTTATTATTTTTTGAAAATATTAATTATTCTTTGATTATTGTTGGAGCTGGATTGTTAGTAGATCTTTTTGCTGTTAATTTTGGT
>JAUVAE010000107.1 GCA_030591905.1 Candidatus Komeilibacteria bacterium | reverse complement strand
TTTCCAAATCCTTTATATTTAGCAACTTTTGGGTTACTTAAGGAACAACCATCACAAACCGCATAGCCAGTAGCCCAATCTAATCTTTTTTCTGGCGGAGTACCATTCCATTGAATTAAGCCTTGCTCTTTTTGAAGCATTACTAAAATATATTCTGGATTTACTTTATATCTCTGAGCTGCTGAATATATTATTTCTGAGGCTCTCATTCTAACCATGGTTTGGCAATTACTTTGATCTGAGCCTGTTCTAGTGTCACAGTGCAGGGGCCAGCCTTCTGCATAATAATTTACTAAATAGGAATTTTTAGATACTAGAAAACTCTGTATTTGAGACAAAGACATAGAATTATAATCAAACATCTGAAACTGAGAGATGATATTATTCTTGTTAAAATCAGGATCAAATTCTTGAGAATTTACGCTCAAAGCGGGTATTAAAAAACTCGCTATTAATAAAATACTAATTAAAAATTGTTTTTTTTCGCTTCGACTTGATTGTCGAATCGAGGCGAGTGATTTTTGTTTTAACATAAAAATTAGGAAATTAATTATTTCTTAACTTTATTATAACATAGGAAATTAAGAAACAAAAAAAGGGAAGTTGAATTAAATTTATAACTCCCCTAAAAATATCTATTTTACTTCTTCGCAATCCGTTTTTGCAATATGCTGATCAGTTCCCACGACCAAATAATTTTCTCCAGCAAATCCAACTCCTCGAACAGGTCTCACCTCAAAAATTTTTCCGACTTCACCAGTATACCAATTACCGGCCCTAGTGATTTTCACTTTTAAAAAAACTTGTTCAACATAGATGTCGCTCCCCATGGGAATAGCAAGGACCTTATATTTGAAACTGCTAATTCTTTTTTCTTTTCCTTTTCCCGATTTTAGAGCAATAAGAATTGAATCTCCTTCCTGAGCCTCAAAATCAAAATTTACCCCAACTACCAAAAGATAGTTCCCATCGTCATCTCTTACATAAATATCCATTTTCTCCTCCTATTTTTTAGTTTTAATCATCTTACTATAAGTCTTATATTTGTCAACAAAAAAAACAGATTACAATTAATCTATTTTTAAAATTAAATTACTTTTTGTAAATTAAATACCCAGCAATGATTAGCCACCATATAATTGCTAAATCATTTTTAAAATATGGTACCTCAACTATCCCCTGTATTATAATCGCTAAAAAAGCAATCAATAGAATCAGATGCTCCTTGGAACTTGCCTGTCCTCCAGAATCTTGATGTAGGAGGGTAACTTGATAACTTGCAACTAGTTTTGCGATTAGCAAAACTGCCAACCAAAAAAAACCTATTAAACCAAGTATTCCTAAACTTACCCAAAAATTTAAAAATATATTATGAGGGTATAAAAATATTTCTATATATTCAGTTTGATGATAAGGCTCAATCTTCTCCTGATAACCAGTTAAACCAGCTCCTAAAATTGGATAATCTTTCAAATATTCAATAGTTTCTTGCCACATTTGTCGTCGTACTTGTCCAGACAAATCTTGAAGTAATATTTTCTGTTTTAAAGTATAGTTTACAGTTCCTGGCTCATCTATTTCTTGGGGGGCTTTCACAATAAAAGGCAATATACAAGCGATTATTACAATTAATAAACTGATTCCTAAAATAAATTTTTTATTCTTTACAATTTTAAATAAAACAAATAATAATAATCCAGCAATTATAGCAATTAATGCTGATTCAGATCTTGCCCAATAAATAACTATAACAGAGAGTATTAAAGTAATTATATTAAAAAGTTTTAGCCAAACTTTTTTATCTTTAAGTAAATTTATAAAAGTTAAAAAAAATACTGGTAATAAAATTAAACCATTAGCATTAGGGTAACCAAAAAAAGTAGTTACTCTACCCTGTTCTAAAATATTAGTAGTGTTAAAAATGAAATTTCCAGAAAACTTTTGAAAAAGAGCTACTCCAAAAATCAAAAATACTAATATTTGTAAACTATAAATACAATTCTTAAAATTTTCTCTCTTTAAATTAAATACTAATAAAACAAAGAAAAAAATCGCTTCTAAAAAATAAGATTTAAATAAACCCAAGGCCCCTATTGAATTTTTCACAAAAAAAGTAGCAATATAAGCCGAAATTATAATTAAAATAATTGGCCACCGGAAAGAACTAAATACATTATTTTTACCTGCCTGTCCGGCAGATAGGTTTTTTAACTTACTTTTAAAATTTTTAAATAAATTTGGAATATCTTTAATATGTTGTATAAAGAAAATCAAAACTAAAACCCAAATTATTCCTGATAATAAATTAAAAGGTAAATTAAATATTCCTACCTTCGCTAAAACTCCGGCAGACAGGTCAAATTGAACTCTATAAGTTGGTAATAGTAAAAATACAAAATATAAAGCCAGCTTAAAATTTTTCCAAGCTAAAACTCCGAATGAAATATAAAATAAACTTATAATTAAATATTCCATATTTTTAAATCTTTAATCTTTAATCTTTATAACTTCCTTTATTAAATCTCTACTCAAAACTTTAAACAAAACTAATAAAATAAAATAAATAACTATTCCTATTATTAATTCTATAACAAAATTGATTGTTATTAAACCTAATAATACATAAGTTATTGCTGAAATTGATAAAACCTTTAATAGCACCTTTGTCTCAATTTTCCAACCAGTATATTTTCTAATTAAGAAATAAGAAAATACAGCTATCAAAGCTTCAGCAAAAAAAGTCATGTAAGCTGCTCCAAAATAAGAAAATTTAGGAATAAATATTAAATAACCAACTACACTGACCAAGGCAGTAATTAAAAAATATTTAATAGTCTTTTTTTGTTTTCCCACAGCAATAATCCCATAATTAAATAAATTGCCAAAAAAGATAATAGTAGTAGGCCAAATTAAGACCTTTAAGATTTTAATAGAGGCAGAATATTCTGATC
>JAUVAE010000111.1 GCA_030591905.1 Candidatus Komeilibacteria bacterium | reverse complement strand
TCGAGCTTCTTGAGCTTTTCTTAAATCTTGATCAATGTTTCGAGGATGTAAAATAGCGAATTTTACGGCTTCAGAGGTGATTTCATTAAAGACAACTCTTTTAGCTTTTGGTATTTTTAGAATTTCAGCAATATGCCAAGCAATAGCCTCACCTTCACGATCAGGATCTGTAGCTAGTAAAATTTCGTCAACTTTTTTAGCTTCTCTTTTTAATTCAGTAATAACTTTTTCTTTTCCAGAAATTATTTCGTAATTGGGTTTAAAGTCATTTTCAATGTCTACAGCATTAGCTTTTTTAGAACTAGATTTTGGAATATCACGAATATGTCCAACAGAGGATTTAACTATGTAATCCTCTCCTAGATACTTTGAAATTGTTTTACATTTTGCTGGTGATTCGACTACTAGTAGTTTTTTAGACATTTTTATTTTAGAGTCTTAAATTTATTTAGAAACTTCTTCTATGAGATAAAATATGTTCTTCATTTATCCATTTTTTTCTAAGATCACCAACTAGATACATAGAACCGGTGATAGTTAGACAATCTTTACTATTAAGTAATGATAGTGAAAAATTTAGAGCTTGCCATGGGTCTAAAAAATAATTAACTTTAGCTTTTATTTTTAAATCTTTAATTATTTTTTTAAAAGTTTGTAAGCTAGTTGTTTTTCTACCGCCGACAACAGACAAACTTCTAGTAAATATAATATGGTCTGCTAGATGGGCTACTTCTTTAAGTGATTTGTATGAATCTTTATCAGCTACCATGGCAAACATTAGAATTAATTTTTTATATTTGATAGTACTTAAATTTTCGGCTAATCTTTTTATTTTTATTGGATTATGTGACCCGTCAATAATAATTTTTGGTGATGCTTGAATAGTTTCAAAACGACAGGGTAGTTTAGATTTTCCAATTGCTTTTTTAGCGGTTTGTTTATTGATATTTAATAATTCACCAACTTTGCTGGCAATTAAATTATTTTTATTTCCAATTTCATTTTTATATTTTAAAACAATGAATTCTACTTTTTCTCGAGCACATCTGTTTTTAAATATTTTTAATATTTGAGGTCTAGATTCAGTAGTTAAGAAAATACATTTTGGTTTTACAATTTCAACTTTATCTTTAGCAATGTCATTCAATGTTTTTCCTAGTACATTTTGATGGTCATAATCCACATTAGTAACAATAGCAATTTTAGTATTTTTAATAATATTAGTGGCATCATATTTTCCGCCCAAACCAGCTTCTAAAATAATTAATTTACATTTTCTTTGGACAAAATAGATTAAAGCAATTGTCAAAAAAACTTCAAAATAAGATGGTACACCGTAAGGACTTTTTAAAGCACATTCTGTTAGTGGCTTTTTTAGACTTTCAACTATATTGGCAAAGGCATTGGGAGTTATATATTTATTACCAACCTTTATTCTCTCAATATGAGCAGTAGTGTGCGGTGAATAATATGATCCGACTTTATATTTAGATTTTAGTACATTATGAATAGCACAAGTGGTACTTCCTTTACCGGCAGTTCCAGCAACGTGAATGTATTCTAGTTTTTTTTCTGGATTTCCGACTAGATCTAATAAATATTTTAGTCTTTTAATAAAGAATGATCTATCATATCCTTTTCTTTTATTTCTTTCTCTTTTGTTCATATAATTAGAGCCAGGTATATTGTTTAAGGACTCTAAAAACTTAACAGCTTTTTTATATTTTGTAGTTACCATATTTGTTTGTTATTTATTCTGTTTTATTGGATTTAAGCCATTTGACTCCTAAATAACACAGAGGAGTATCTAAGAGAGCAAATACAATTTTAAATATCCAATAAGGAATTATTAATGAAAAGATAAAACTAGTTGTAAATTTGGGAGTTAAATGATAGAAGGCAATATACATAAAAATCGTGGTATCTATAAATTGACTAGTTATGGTAGAGGCATTATTTCTTAACCAAAGGAATTTGTCCTTAGTTTTTTTCTTCCAAAAGTGGAAAGCCCAAATATCATGATACTGGCTGAGAACGAAAGCAACTAGACTAGCAATGGTCATTCGCAGACTTCCCTTAAATATTATTTCATATGCTTCTTGATTTAACCATTTTTCATGAGCAGGCATTATGATACAGACATACATCATTATTAAAGCAAATAAGAGAACGGAGATTGATATATAGAAGAAGTTTTTGGCTCTAGTTTTGCCATGTACTTCAGTAATGATATCAGTGACTAAAAAGAGGATAGGTATAAAAAATATTCCAACTGACACCCTGATACCAAAAATTGTAGTTATTTTGCTTCCTAGAAGATTTGCTAATATTAAGGAGGCAATAAAGAATCCTAATAGTATATCTGTTTTAAATTCAGTATCATATTTAAGTCTATACAAGAGGTTCATTGATTTTAATTTATTTGATAAGTTTGACTACCGACATTTTTTATTAAATTAGATAATTCCATTTCTGTTAGACAGGAAATAATAATACTGATTTTAAGTCTACTATATATTGCTATTTTGTCAATTGAGAGCGGTCCATCTGAAAGTGATTTATAAATAATTTTTTGTTCTTTATTTTTAAAATTAATTTTTTGTTCTTCATTTTTACTAATACTCTTCAAATTATATATTTCTAGAATATCTTGGATATTATTTACTAATTTGGCGCCTTGTTTTATTAAATTATTTGTTCCTTGGCAAGTATTTTGAAATACAGAGCC
>JAUVAE010000091.1 GCA_030591905.1 Candidatus Komeilibacteria bacterium | reverse complement strand
CTTTAGTTGTACCTTCCATGATTCCAGGAATTTCTCTAAATTGTCTTCTAACTTCTTCTACCATTTTAAAGGCAGCTTTACCAACAGCATTCATTGTTAAAGCTGAAAATATGAAAGGAAGTAGGCCGCCAATAAAAAGACCAACAATCACAACTGGTTCAGTGATATTAATTATACTATCCATTCCTTTTTGTTGAATAACTTGAGTAAAACTGGAAAATAAAGCTAAAGCAGTTAGACCGGCTGAACCAATTGCAAAGCCTTTTCCAATAGCGGCCGTTGTGTTGCCAACTGCATCTAATTTTTCTGCTCTTTCTCTAACTTCTGGTCCCATACCAGCCATTTCAGCAATTCCAGCGGCGTTATCAGCCACTGGTCCATAGGAGTCGGTTGCTAAAGTTATTCCTAAAGTAGAAAGCATTCCTACTGCAGCAATAGCAATACCATAAAGACCCATTAATTTATGAGCAAAAATAATTGCTAAAGAAATTACGATAATAGGTATAATTGTAGAAATCATACCAACGGATAAACCTTGGATAATATTAGTAGCAGCGCCAGTCTGAGATGCTTCAGCAATACTTCGAACTGGTTTTTTACGATCAGATGTAAAATATTCAGTAGCTAAGCCAATAATAATTCCACCAGCTAAACCAACTAAAGTAGCATAAAATATATTAATATTATTACCTGTCTTAGTAATAATGAAGTAAGAAATTATAGTCATTAAAATGGCAGATCCAAAAATTCCTCTATTTAAAGCATTATGCACTTTTTTTTCATTTTTTGTTTTAACAAAGAATGTCCCTAAAATAGAAGCTAATATACCAGCACCAGCTAAAATTAAAGGTAGGGTTACTAAAGTTAATGTTACTCCAGCTCCAGCTTTAATAGCGACAGCTCCAATAATCATAGCGGCAATAATAGACTGAACATAGGACTCAAAAAGATCTGCTCCCATTCCAGCAACATCACCAACATTATCACCAACATTATCAGCAATTGTGGCTGGGTTCCGAGGATCATCTTCAGGAATATCAGCTTCTATTTTACCAACTAAGTCAGCCCCAACATCAGCAGCTTTAGTATAAATTCCTCCACCAACTCTAGCAAACAAAGCGATTAAAGAAGCGCCGAATCCAAAACTATACATAATCTTAGAAGAAGCCTCAGTAATTACGCTACCAGCCATTAAAAACATTAGAGTAATTCCTAGTAAACCGAATCCAACAACAGCTAATCCCATAACTGAACCAGAAGAAAAAGCTATTTTTAATGCAGGATTAATTCCTTTTTTACAAGCTACTGCTGTTCTGGCGTTAGCTTTGGTGGCAATTCTCATTCCAATATTTCCGGCTAAAGCTGAGAAAAAAGAACCAGCAATAAAAGCTAGACTGGTTTTCCATCCACCCATTCCGATTCCTAATAAAACAGCTATAACAATAACAAAAATTATTAATATTTTATACTCCTTATTTAAGAAAGTCATGGCTCCCTCATGAATGGCCTTAGTAATTTCTTTTATTTTTTCATCTCCCGCATCCTTTTTGGAAATGCTTCGCCCGACTATTAAACTGTAAAGGATAGCTATGATTGCGGCACTGAGAGCAAAAATTAGTATTTGTGACATAAGTATTTAGTTAATTTTAAATTTATAAGTAATATATAATACATAAAGACGATTTAGAATCGTCTTTATAGTATAAGTAAATTATTTTTTTTCTTTAGCTTCTTTTTTAACCTCTTTTTTTTCATCTTTTGTATTTTTTTTGATAGAAGATTTTTTGGCTGGAGTTTTTTTCTTTTTATCTTCTTTTTTTACTTTTTTATCCTCTTTTTTATCTTCTGTTTCTTTATCTTCTATCTTCTGACCTTCATCTTTTTTAGTAAAATCTTCAGCTCCCTCAATGTCTATTTTCCAACCAGTAAGCTTAGCAGCAAGTTTAACATTTTGTCCATCTCTACCAATGGCTAGTGACAATTGATCTTCTTCTACTTGAACTATAGCGGAATTTTCTTTTTTATTTAATTCAATATTCATAATTTTAGCTGGAGATAGAGAATTTTTAATAAAAGTAGCTGAATCTTTATTCCATTGAATAATGTCAATTTTTTCACCACCGAGTTCATTTATAATAGTTTGTACTCGAGAACCTTTTTGACCAACACAAGAACCAATAGGATCAATATTTTCTTCTTTACTGTGAACGGCAATTTTTGTTCTAGAACCAGGATCACGAGCGATTGCTTTAATTTCTACAATATCGTTTGCTATTTCTGGTACTTCTAAAGAGAATATTTTATTAACAACTTCTGGATGAGCTCGGGAGACAATAATTCTTGGTCCTCTATTACTATCTTCTACTTTAAGAATAATAACTTTTAATCTAGATCCGGTTGAGTAATTATCATTTCTAACTTGCTCTTCAGGTGGTAATAAGCCCATTGTTTTATTTAAATCAACAATAACATTTGGTCCTTCTCGTCTTTGAACAATAGTATTAATAACCTCACCTTCTTTTTTCTTAAATTCATTCAAAATAGTTTCTCTTTCAGCTTCTCTTAATCTTTGGATAATAACTTGTTTTGCTGTTTGAGCAGCTATTCTTCCAAAATCACTAGGAATTTCTAATTTAATTTTTAATTCATCATCAATTTTTGCTTTTTTAGCAACTTTTTTAGCATCAGCAAGCATTAATTCTGTTTTAGGATTAAATCTATGGAAATCTTCTGGCATATCATCCCCTTCTTTTAAAGAATCTTTTATCTTTTGATACTCTTCAGCTTCTTTTTCTAAGTCTTTATCCTCTACTACAGTTTTTTCATCCCAAACGTCAATATCTCCAGTGTCTAGATTAAATTTAGTTTTGACATTTTGGTTTTTATCACCAAAATCCTTACGATAAGCAGCACTAAGAGCAGCTTCAATACTTTCTATAACAGAATCTATAGAAATATTTTTTTCTTCGCAAATAGTTTGAATAGCCTGTTTAATCTCTTCTATATTTTGAAACATATTTTTTAATATAATTTTTAAAAAAACTAGTATAAATACAATATACTAGTCTCTAATATAATAGTCTTTTTTTGTTTTTAGGTCAACCCCATTAAATAAGATTTATAGAAAATATAAATCTTAAATCTAAATTTTATAAAATTTAGATTTATTTAACAGGGTCAAGGGTAATTTAAAATCCCCATATTACTGCACCCAAGAAAATCACATCAAGAATTATTCGAGCAAATCTTTAAAAAAGATAGCCAGAATAGTCCTGTCAATAATTCCCATGCTTGTCGTGGATGCAGGAATATAGGGATTTGTCTTTTAGACTTGTTACATAATAATTTACACATTACTACATCCAAGAAAATTATTTCGAGAAAATGCTTAGTCGTAACCAGGTATTATCTTTTAATGATTTTCATGCTTGTCGTGGATGCAGAAATGT
>JAUVAE010000048.1 GCA_030591905.1 Candidatus Komeilibacteria bacterium | reverse complement strand
TTTTTCTGATTTATGAAGAACTTATTCTTTTTTAAAAAATTGATTCCATAAGTCGTGCCGCGTAAAATTGAAAAATAGTTTAACAAAAAACTGTCAGTAAAAGTACTCCTCTTACCATGTGGATAAACAAAACTTGTAATATCTAGACCATAATCTTGCATCTCGTTTAATCCTGGTAATACTTCATACTCTATGTAATCGTTAATTGTATGAGTTAACACATATTTTTTTGCATCAACATGATGTGTGCCATGAAAAGCAATTTCATGACCTTGTGTTTGCAAAAATAGTATTTCCTTTTTCCTCTCCTCACTTA
Source organism: Candidatus Komeilibacteria bacterium (assembly GCA_030591905.1). Classification (GTDB taxonomy): domain Bacteria; phylum Patescibacteriota; class Patescibacteriia; order UBA1558; family S5-K13; genus JAIOTH01. The sequence continues at coordinate 5,285 of JAUVAE010000048.1, read as the reverse complement.
ATTCGGGAAATTTTGTTACACAAAATGTTGCTTTCCAATTTTCTTTTTGAAAAATAGAATCTGCAAGTACCCAATCCTCAACTGCATAATCATCAAAAGTTAAAACTACACCACTTTTTAATCCACTATTCTCTAATGAAGAAATATCTTCACATGCTGTAACTAATCCAAGAATTACAAACAAAGTTATTCTTTTTAATATTTTTGACCAACTTATCATTTCGCTTTTTATAAATACAATTTTTATTTAGAAAATTTAGTTGCAAAAAATAGTCTTTCTAACTTGAATAAATTTTTAATAATTTTTTCTCTTGCTCAGGCCAATTCCACTCATTCTTCACTTCTCTATAACCATTTTCTGCCATTTTCGATAACTTTTCTGGGGATTTCATTAAAGCTAGCATTTCATCAAAGTGTTTTTCATGTTCATGAAAATTGATTGTTATACCAGTTCTACGTTCATCTACATATTTTTTATACAATGGAAAATCAGATGCAATAACAACCATTTTATTATTCATATAATCAAATATTTTAGTTGGAAGTGATCCAATATAATTTGCTACAGGTTCAAGAATTGAAAAACCAATATGAGAATCCTCTAAAATTCTATTAACCTCTTCAATAGGGACTCTTCCATGAATAGTAATTTTATCTTCTAATTTATTCTTATTAATGTACTCCTTTACTTCTGCCTCTAACTCCGGTGGAACAAAACGACCCAAAAGATCAAAATGTGGCTCTTGGAGTTCGTCATAAAATTTCTCAAAAATATCCATCATTTTCCAAATGCCCTTTCTAGTCATTATATCGCCAGCATAAACAAAATTTAATTTTCCAGAAAAATCTTTTATTAATGTAGCATTCTTTTCAAGAACCCATGGATAGTTTAGTACTTCAATAGGTTTTTCTCCATACGTTTCTCTATAAGATGTCTCAGCAATAACCAAAGTATCTAAATTAGTAATTAGTATTTTCTCTACACCTGTATATAGAAAAGTAATTAAACCTCTAAGAAATTTTGGTATCCAATATTTATCCTTAATTGATGGACCAATATTTTCATGAATATCAAAAATTACTTTAGTCTTAATTTTCCGTTTAATAATTGACATAAGTAACATTAATTCTGGATCATGAAAATGAATAAAATCATACTTTTCCTTTTTTATTAATTTATAAACTGTAATATGTAAAGTAAAAAGTCTTTTAATAATGGATCGCTCAACTTTTAATGGAAATATCTTCACTCCATTATATTCTTTTAAGTTTTCATCTGGATGTGGTACAGCAAATGTTATATCTGAAGATATTTTTTTTAGTGACTCAACTTCCTTAAAAAATATTCTATTATCTACCAAATGATGAACAGTAGAAAGGACTAATATTTTACTCATGTTTTACTACTCGTGGTTATAATTAATGACTTTAATTTTAGTTTTGACTCAGTTAAATAATTTGAATTCATTGTAAATAAATAGGCAAATAAAAATAGGACACTTCTAAGTATAGTTCCAAGATAGAAGAATATATATACTATGATTCTTTTGTAAAATGGAAAGTGTTTTTTAAATAAAAATAACACTGATAAAGTGTGGTTTTTCTCATGAAACCAATTAGTTTTTTTTGTGCCACCTTTTAAATGTGTAATTTTTACCTTTGGATAATAAATAATTTTTCCACCCATATCGCTAAATCGCTTACATAAATCATTATCCTCTCCATAAAAGAAAAAATCCTCATCAAAACCGTTTAATTCAAGAATGTCTTCTTTATTAAAGAGCATAAAAGCACCTGTAATACCTTCAACTTCAATGATCTCCTCTACCCCTTTGTTCATCAAATAGTATCTGTTAAAATACTTTGATTTAGGAAACAACTTATAAAGAAAAAAATATGTCGTGAAGGATAACCATAGATTTTGAAAACTGTATATTGAATGCTGTATTGTACCATCCGCATTTAATAATTTAGGAGCTATTAGTATCTTTTCATTTTTTTTGTCTAGATAATGAAGAAGACTTTTAATAGTATTCTCTTCAAAAATCACATCATTATTTAGGAAAAGTATATAATTACCTTTCGCTATTTTAAGTGCTTGATTATTAGCTTTTGCGAATCCTAAATTTTCTTGATTTAAGATGTGTTGATAACCTGGGAAATCATTCTTTAGTTTTATTCCTGAACCATCTTCTGAAAAATTATCAACAATTATTACTTCATAGTTAAAACCAGTAGAAAATTCTGCTAATGTTTTTAACGTTTGACTAGTTAGTTTATAACTATTAAAATTAATAACGATGATAGATATGTCTATTACTTTTGGAATCTTTTCAGCCATTTTGGTTCTTTTAAAAATTGATTGAACAGAAGAAAATCTTCATAATTAAAATATTTAAATATATATGTCAGAAATATGGTCGAAATCGAAATAACTAATAAAAAATAAAATAATCCAAAAACATTAGAAAAATAAGCTATAACAAAAAGGGAAATAAAATAGACTAAATTTTTAAAATTAAATAAATCAGATTTAAATTCAGTTTTCGTTAAAACAAAATATAAAAACAGAAATCCTATAATAGAACTTATTAATCGCGATAGCCCTGCACCAGTAGGACCTAGAGAACGTAAAGTGAAGAACAACAAAATAAGAAAGGAAGTAATTAAAATTATTGAATAATAAAAATTATTCTTTTGTTTCCCTATTATTGTAATTAAGTTTTGAGATAATTGACTTAAATAATAAAAAGTAAATGACCAAAATATTAATATAAGGCTAGAGCTAGCTTCTTGAAATTCTACTCCATAAAGCAAAAGTAAAATTTCCTTTGATTTAAAAGTAACCACAATTGAAGAAAATAATAATAAAAACAATAATATTTTAAAAGAAAAATCTACAATATGTTGAGACAATTTAGGATTTTCATTTCTCTTTTTCACAACTATTGGGAAAATTGTAGTAACAATTGAAAGTGGAATAATTGAAAGTGGAACACCTATTCTTAATGCGGCTGAATATAATCCAGCATCTTTAGATGAAATAAATAGCTTTAGTAAAACTATGTCAAGTTGTAAAAATATTACAGTTAAAATACCAGCCCCCCATAATGGCAAAGATTCTTTCATTAACCATTTAATATTTTTAAAACCGAACTCAAAATTAAAGACTTCAGATTTATTAAGTAAAAATATTAAGATTAAAAAGCCTGGTAAATTTGCAAGAGTATATAGAATTGTTATTTCAACTAAGGAATAATTATAAGAACTACCAACCAAAATAAAAATTAGCAAAAGTAAAGAGTCCAAAAATGTTGCAAACATAACAATATCCATTCTTAATTTACTTTTGAATGGAATTTCTAATAAATCTCTAATATTCCTAAATTTAGCCGAAATTATTATGTTAAAAAATAAAATATTAGTTATAATGATTTCTTCGGGTTCAACAATTTGTATAAAAAAGACAAAAATATTATAAAACAACATAAGTGTAAAAAATAGTAACAATCTAATCGTTATTGCTGAATTGATAACTTCACGCATTTTGGAATTGGAAGAAAATTCTCTAAAAATTATTTGTGAGAAGCCTAAATCAATGAACTTTGAAAGAATTCCTAAAAGTGCAACAACTGAAGAAAAAACACCATATTGCGACGAACCCAAATATCTAATTAAAACTGTAATGGCGAAAAAAGTGAGAATTAATTCACTAGTTCTGCCAAATACAATTGAAAAAAGATTTTTTAGTGGATTAGATGCTTTCATCAGAAATTTGTCCACTTTTTTTCTCAGTCTTTTCAAAATACAAAACTACTATAATTGAAAAAATAAATCCAAAGAACCAGAACGAAAGCCTCGTCCCAATATAGAAAATTGAAAAGACCAATAAGATTGAAGTATATGAGAACAGGGTGAGATAAATCAAACTGCCTTGACTAAATAATTTATACCAAAAATATGTTGAAAGGAAACCAATTAAAAAAGGAATTATGAAAATCCCTAAGGGACCAAAATCAACATCGAGTTCTCGAATATATGTCGCAGAATTAACCCACATGGGAATAAAATAACCTTTTGGATATGGTTTTAAATTTACATTTGCGCCAAATCTATTCAGATTATTATATACTGGATAAAAAGTATTTTCACCCCAAACAGCAGATTCTTTTCTTTTATCCAAATATGCACTTAAAACTGGTAAAGGAGAACTAAAGTACAAATAAATTGAATTTGAAATTATACCATCATTACTTAATTCTTTCAACTCAATACTTGTCGATTTGAAATCTCCCATAGGATTTCTCATTAAGCGAATTAAAGAGACACTCCCCATTGCAACAATCAAAATAATTATTGTTGCTACTATAATATTCTTATTATTATTAAATCTTTTACTCTGTAATTTAGACTTAAAAAAATATCTTGCCGTAATAAAAGTAATTCCAAATAGAACAAAAGCAAAAAAAACACCTGCTCGCGCAAAGCTTGCAGCATCAGTTAAGATAACAGCAAACAAAGGTAAAAATATTAGATAAGTAAATTTATTTCTATATGCAGAATATATTGCACTTAAAAAAACTGAAACATAAGATAATAAATTAAAATAAGGAATTTTTCCAAAATGCTCTCCACCAACTCTCATAGAATAAATATCACCACCACTTAAAAAAACCATTCCAATACTACCAAACTCATTTATCAATACATACCAATGTTGGAGTGAAACAAGTAATCCTATTAAAGCTGTAATAATTATTATTTTCTTTAGTTTGGTTTCTTTCTCTAGACTCCAAGGCTTTATATCAGAGGTTTTATAATTTATATCTTCATAGTTATTAAAAAATAAACTTCGCCCTAAATAAACAGTTATCACGCCAAATAGAAATGAAAAGAAAGCGAAACTTATTACAATCCACGTTAAACCTGAAATTGAACTATAAGCTAACAATTTCAAATCATACAAATAAATAATAAAAGACCAACTAGCCACATAGAGAAATATGGGATTAAACCATCTCTTAAATAAATGTTTTCCTACAAATAAAAAGAAAACAAAAAATATTGTTACCCAAAAAGAGATCATATATGCACTTTAAAAATCGAAGCTAATTTATTATAAAAATTATACTCTTTCTCTTCAATTACGTTTTCCTTCTCTTTTCTAGATAATACCTTTTCACCTCTTAAAATTAGTGCGAGAAGAATCCAAAAACTAAAAAATCCTACACCAAGTACAATGAAACTCCTTTTGGGTGAATGTTTCTTCTGAGGAACAAATGCAT
>JAUVAE010000057.1 GCA_030591905.1 Candidatus Komeilibacteria bacterium | reverse complement strand
TACTTGGCAAAATAAAGTAATTTTTTTATTTTTAGCATTTGTTTTAGTGTATGTAATTTGTTTTTTACTTTTCTCAAATCATTTTAAAATTACGCAAATTATTGTTGAGGGCAATGAAGAAATTTCCACCTCTGAAATTGAAGAAAAATGTAATGATTTATTGAATCAGCGTAAATTTTTATTTATGAAGAATAATAATTATTTTTTATTTAACCTCGAAGATTTAGTAGAAAAATTATCAGAGGATTATCTTTTTAACGAACTAGAGGTTGATAAAAGATATTTTTCAACAATATTTATAAATCTAAAAGAAAAACCTTATAAATTATTTTATGTGATTGATGATAGTAGTTTTTTAATAGATGAAAATGGAATAGTTGTTTCTAGACTTGATTATCAGCAGATTAGTTCAGAAGACTCAAATCAAACAGGTAATGAGAAAGTTATAGTAAAAGAGATTCCTCAACAATTAGTTGTAAATCAAGAAGAAGTTGATCAGCAAGAAGAAAAGATTGTGAAAGATCATACTTTATATAAAGACACAAATAGTACTTCTACGGTATTTATTTGGGAGAATAGTAGCGAGGGGATGATTGTTAAAGAAGTTGCTATTATTGAGTCTAAAATTGAGGATGTTTATCCTGATTTTCCAGAAATAGGTGCCAAGATTTTTTCAAGCGATATAGTCAAAAAGATTTTGTATTTAGATAGTAATTATAATCATAAGTTTAATGGGAATAGAGATTATTATGAATTTGAATATGAAAAGAGAGATTTTCTAAGTATGTTAACTAAAGAAGGATTTAATATATATTTTAAATTAAATGAAAGTATTGATAGTCAACTATCAAACTTATATAGATACTTGATAGAGGAGAATAATAACAATTTAGGAGATATTGAATATATAGATTTAAGACAAAGTAATCAAATCATTATTAAATAAACAATAAAAAATATGAAAAAGAAGATAATAGGAATTATGGGTTTTGGTGAAATTGGTAAATCAGTGGCTAGATTATATCCCAAGTCGAAATATCAAATTTTATCTAAAGATTTAAATTATGATTATTTAAAAGAGGAGAGGATAGATGTTTTGCATGTTGCTATACCCTATAGTATAGATTTTATAAAAGATGTTATAAATCAGATTAAAATGAATAAGCCTAATTTTGTTATTATAGAATCCACTGTTGATGTTGGAATAACTGGGAAAATTAATCAAAAATTAGCTAAAAAGATTGTAGTTCATAGTCCGGTTAGAGGTATGCATCCTAATTTGACAAAAAGTCTAAAATGTTTCATAAAATACATTGGAGCTGATAATAAAAGCATTGGAGATAGAGCAGTTAAGCATTATAAATCAATTGGAGTTAAAGCTAAACTTTTTATGCCGTCTCAATCAACTGAATTAAATAAAATATTATCAACTTCTTATTATGGAATTTGTATTGCTTGGGCTGGTGAAGTTAAAAGATTATGTGATCAGTATGGTGTAGACTATAAAACCTTTGAAGATTTTAATAATTCTTATAATGAAGGTTATGCTAAGATGGGATTAAAAAATGTAGTTAGGCCGACCTTATATCCACCGAAAAATGGTATTGGAGGTCATTGTATATGGGAAAATGCAAATATGTTTAATTCTAGGGTAAAATCAAAGTTTTTGGATTTAATATTAAATTCTGGTAAAGATAAATCCGCTAAAACATTAAAATTAAAAAAGAAAAAATAATTTGTTTAGCCATATTTAGTGTGATATACTCTTAATAGAGTATCCTTTTGTGGATAGTAGTAAGAGTTCGCATAATATAGGTTAATCGAACTAGTATATAATAATTCATCTAAAACAGGCCATGAAGTCTAATTTGCCTATCCTCCACCATTTAAACGATTTTTTAGATTATTTAGATATTGAAAAAGGTTTATCTAATAATTCTCAGAAGAATTATAATCTTTTTTTAAATAAGTTTTTTAATTGGTTAAGGGAAAATAATAAATCTAAATTAAAACCTCACGAATTAACTTATAAGCATGTTTGGGATTATAAGTTATATTTATCTCGTTTTCAGTCTTTAACAACTCATAAAAATTTAAAAAGAAAAACTCAAAATTATTATTTAATAGCTTTAAGGTCATTATTAGATTTTTTTGCAGACCGAGATATAGATACTCTCCCCTCTTCGAAGATAAAACTACCCAAAGTAAGTAAGGATAAAGTTCCTAATTTTTTAATAATAGAAGACGTAGAAAAATTATTAGCAGAACCAAATGTTGATAATAAAATAGGTTTAAGAGATAAATCTATTTTAGAAGTCTTTTTTTCTACAGGTATGAGAATAGCAGAATTAACTTCTTTGAATAGAGATCAATTTAATCATTTAAAAATGGAAGAGGGTTTAGAGATGACTATTATTGGTAAGGGAGATAGACCGAGAACTGTTTATTTTTCAAAAAGATCAATAAAATGGTTAAAAGAATATTTAGATACTAGAACGGACATGGATAAGTCTCTATTTATTCGTTATTCAGGAAATAAATCTGATTCAAAAAGACTTTCAATTAGATCAATAGAGAAATTAGTAAAAAAATATGCTAAATTAGCTGGATTACCAATAGATATAACTCCTCATACTTTGAGACATTCTTATGCTACTGATCTTTTAACTCAGGGAGTTGATTTAAGAACTGTGCAAGAATTTTTAGGACATAGTAATATTTTAACAACCCAAATATATACTCACATTACTAATAAGAGATTAAGAGATGTTCATAAAAAATATCATAGCGGTAATCGTTTAAAGGATAATTAAAACATATGATTAAATGTTTGCCTTGGGACGAAGTAGAAAAAGCTATTTATAAAGAACAGAAATGGATTAAGAGAAATATAGAACCTTCTCCATATTCTGACAAAAGTTCACCTATTACTTGCCCGGATTGCCTGAGAAGAAGAATAGCTATCTTAATTGTTTCCGGAAAAATAAAAGTTAAGAAGATTAAATCTCCAAATTTATGGGATGGTTTTGATTTTGAAAAAAATAAAAGAAAGAAACATGGTCATGATTGGCATAACAATATGATGAATATTATTGCTAGACATTTTGAGAAACAGGACTATGGAGTTGACTATGAGCCAAATTTAAACTACGGTAATGCGGATTTACTTGTTTATAATAAAAAGGATAAAAATGAAAAGAATATTTATGTTGAAGTTGGCACAGTTTCTTTATATAAATTACTTTATAATTTAGAAACAATGAAAAATGTTGATTTTTTAATTGTACCTACAGGTGACTATTTAATAGAATTTTGTATTTAATTTATGTTAAAAAATTTTAAAAAGTTTTTGCTATTTTTAGAAAAAAATGATTATTCTAATCAAACTATTTATAGTTATAAAAGAGATTTAAAAATGTTTGAGGGGTTTTTAGAATATGAAAGAATTAATTTTAACAATATTAATGAAAGTCACATTGATAGGTATAGAGAATATTTATTTTCAGAAGCTAGGTCCACTAGTAATAAAAAAGATTTAGAAAAAAGATTGTCTACATCTTCTGTTAATCGTGCATTATCTTCTTTAAGATCATATTTAAAATATTTGATAGAATATGACTACTCTACTCCCCTACTCCCCGAGTATGTGAAATTGGTTAAAAACATTAAAAAACATGCTAAAATACCTGAATTTGATGAATTAGTGAGGCTCATAGAAGTTCCGTCGAAAATAGAGAAAAATCCAATCATAGCAGCTAGAAATCGAGCTATTTTTGAAGTTTTATTCTCTACTGGTATGAGAATTTCTGAATTAGTTAGTTTAACTAGAAATCATATAGATAATACCGGTAGAATTTTTATTTTAGGCAAAGGTAAAAAAGAAAGATTTGTTTATCTAACAGAAAGATCTAAAAAATATTTAGATGCTTATTTGAAAATTAGAAAAGATAATTTAAAAGCATTATTTGTTCCTTTAAGAGGCAGAAATGTAAGTAAAAAAAATATGCGTATTTCTACCAATTATATTCAATACAGAATTAAATTTTATAGAGAATATTTAGGGATAAATATTCCCATAAGTGCTCATACTCTTAGACATGGCTTTGCAACTTATTTAGCAGAAAATGGTGCCAGTCCAGCTGCTATTCAAATATTATTGGGTCATGAGTCCTTAGACACGACTACTAGATATGTTCATGCCTCGGATAGATTTGCTGAAAAGGTTCATAAGAAATTTCATCCATTAAAGTAGATAATTTTAATCACCTAAATAATTTAACGGATTAACAGGTGTTCCATTTAATCTAACCTCAAAATGAAGATGAGGTCCTGTAGTTAGTCGACCAGCACCTATAGTGCCTGGCATACCACCTGATTTACCAATAATATCTCCCTGGAGGACAAAATCTCCGGAAGAAACATTTATTTCTGAAATATGTCCATATACTGTAGATAGTCCATTGTTGTGAACTATCATAATATAACTATAACCATAACCATTATCTTTTGTTATAGCTACATATCCTGAGCCAGCAGATTTAATTGGTGTTCCTTGGGAAGCTCTAATATCTATAGCAGGATGTTCAAATATTCTTCGAAAAGGATAATCAGGATCATGAAAATAAGCAGTTATATATCTTGATGGAACGGGCCATAATAATACACCTTCATCATCTGGAATTGTTCCGCTTTGTTCTGCTAATAATCTTCTAGCTTGATTTTCATATTGAGTGATTAAATTATTAGCTTCTTCTTGTTCTGCTCGTAATTCTGCTAAAAGATTATAAAATTGAGCTTCATCATGTTCAGTACTAGCTAAGAACATAAATTTAACGTCTTGTTCTTCTTGAAGCTTGTCTTGGTCAATTATTAGTTTTTTATATAAACTTTCTAATTCAGCTTTTGATTTTACTAGGCTACTATTTTTTTGATTTAACCATTCTTTGAGTTGACCCAGATTATCTGTTTTTTTC